>NZ_CEEDBP010000007.1:0-202821 GCF_979252845.1 Belnapia sp. AC561 | reverse complement strand
CACCACGAAAAGGCGATATCCTGACAAACGCGCCTGTTCTGGTGATTGTTCCAGCATTCTGCCGCCAAAACAGGCGAGACCGTCTCTCCGAGGGGATCCCGACCGTGCCGATCACGCGCCGCAGCCGTGCCGCCCTCCCCGCCACCGCCGGCACCGCCGCCAGCCGCGGCATCGGTGCCGGCGCGGCCGGCGCCAGGAATTCGCCCGGCAGCGGCGCCGCCCCAGCCGGCGCCGCCGCGGCGAATTCCTCCACCGCCAGCAGCACCCCGCCGAGCGCCACCCAGCACCCCGCGTCTTCCAACCCGGCCCCAACAAGTCCAGCTGGGTCCAGCGCCGGCACCAGCCGACCCTCGGTCAGCCCCAGCGCCCCGCCGCCCGGCAGCGGCCGGCGCAGCGGCGGCGTGGCCAGCACCCGGCTCTCTGCCGGCACCCGCCACCACGCGCCGCCCAGCCGCACCGCCGCGTCCTCAGCCATGCCGGTAGCTGCCGATGATGCCATCCGCCCAGGGTATCATCCCCGGCCCCGGCTGGTCCGTCGGGCCGAGCAGCAGCGCCCCGCCCGGCCGCAGTGCCGCGACCAGCGCCGCCAGGGTCGCCGCCCGCGCTGCCGGGGTCAGGTAGATCAGCACGTTGCGGCAGCAGACCACGTCGTAGTGCCCGGCCGGTTCGTCCAGCCGCAGCAGGTTGGCGCGGCGGAAGCGCACCGCCCGGCGCAGCGCCGGCCCCGGCTCGGCGGGGTCCTCCCGCGCCAGCCAGCAGCGGTAGCGCGCCGGCAGGTCGCGCAGCGGATCTGGCGGTCCGTGGTAGAGCCCTGCCTCGGCCACCGCCAGCGCCGGCCGGCAGAGGTCGAGCCCCAGGACCTCCGCCGCCACGCCCCCCGCTTCCGCACCAAGATCCAGCGCCAGCATCGCCAGGGTCCAGGCCTCCTCCCCGGTGGCGCAGCCGGCCGAGAGCAGCCGCAGCGGATGGCCCTCCCGCACCAGCGCCGGCAGGATCACCGCCCGCAGCGTGTCGAGCTGCGGCGCGTTCCGGTAGAAGCGCGTCTCCTGCACGGTGATGGCATCCAGCAGCGCCGCCCAGGCCGGGTCCCCGGCATCCGGCCGGTCCAGCCGCACCCGCGCCGCCAGCGCCGCCGCCCGCGCCAGCCGCCGGCGCAGCACCTCGGAATCCGCGAAGCCGGCGAGCCCTTCCAGCGCCGCCAGCAGCGCCGCCCCCTCGTCCTCCCGGTGGCGCGCCTGCGGCATGGGCGGCGCGGTCAGCCGATCGCGGCCAGGGCTTCGGCCCGCCCCGGATGCACCGAGAGCACCCGGTCGAAGCCGCTGATCTCGAAGACCTCCTGCACCGCCGGCTGCAGCCCGCAGAGGGCGAAGGGCGCACCGGCGGCCTTGGCCTGCTTGGCCAGCTTCAGCAGCACGCGCAGCCCGGCGCTGCTGACGTAGCGCGTCGCCGCCAAGTCGGCGACCACGCCGCCCTTGCCGAGCAGCGCCAGCAGCTTCGCCTCGGCCGCCGCCGCTGTTCCGGTATCCAGCCGGCCGTCCAGCGCGGCGACGGTCACCTGGCCCGCCGTGGTCTCGGTGATGTTCATGCGCGTGTCCTCATTCCTGAACTGGGTCGGGGGCATCCAGGACCACCGACAATCGGTTCACCGCGCCATCCCTGGCGTAATCCACCTGGCGGGACAGCCTGCGGACCAGCAGCACGCCCAGGCCCCCCGGGTCGCGGTCCTCGATCGGGGCAGCGGTATCGGGCGCCGCCAGGGCCAGCGGGTCGAAGGCCGGGCCGTCATCCTCGACCACCAGCAGCAGGGTTCCCGGCGACCGGCGCAGCCGCAGCCCGACGAAGCTGGCGCCGGCGGCATGCATGACGACATTCGCCGCCACCTCCTCGGCCAGCAGCATCAGGTGATGGGACAGCCGCGGGCCGAGCGCCTGCGCCTCGGCATAGGCTTCCAGCGCCTCGAGCAGCGGGCCCAGCGCCTCGGCCTCGGCCGGCACCCGCCGGTCGTAGTCCCCCCCTGGAAACTCCCCCGCTGTCACCGGCCGTCCATCCCTTCGGTGTCATTCCGAACCGAAGCCTAGACCAGGATCGGCGCCACGGGAAACGCGCAGCGGCCCCGCAACGATGATTCTCGGGGACGATGGCGGCCCGGGGACGCTTCTGCTAGCCGGAAGGCATGGCCGCATCCGCATCGCACCCGGCCGAGCCTGCCCGCTGGTGGCAGGATCGGCGCCAGCTCCTGCTGCTCGCCCTCGGCTTCTCCGCCGGGGTGCCGCTGCCCCTCGTCGCCGGCCAGGTGCTGCGCCAGTGGTTCACCGAATCCGGCCTTTCGCTCGGTGCCATAGGCCTCACCGCGCTGATCGGCCTGGCCTATGCCAACAAGTTCCTCTGGTCGCCGGCGCTGGATGCTGTCCGCCCGCCCTTCCTCGGCCAGCGCCGCGGCTGGCTGGCCTGCATCCAGGCGGCGCTGATCCTCGCTATCCTTGGCATCGGCCTGACCGACCCGGCGACCGGGGCCGGCGCCACCGTGGCGCTGGCGGTGCTGGTCGCCTTTCTCTCGGCCAGCCAGGACATCGTCATCGATGCCTACCGCATCGAGATCCTGCCGGAGGACCCGGCCCGGCAATCCCTCGGCCTCGCCGCCTATGTCTGGGGCTACCGGCTGGCGCTGCTGGCCAGCGGTGCCGGCACCCTGCTGCTGGTGCAATCCATCGGCTGGGGCGGCGCCTATGCGGCCGCGGCCTGCCTGCTGCTGGTCGGCCTGGCCGCCACGCTGCTGGGGCCGGAGCCCGGGCGCGGGGCGCCCGTCGCCCTCGGCTGGCGCGCCCGGCTGCACGCCTCCGTCGTCGCCCCCTTCGCCGATTTCACCCGGCGCCCCGGTTGGCTCGCCATCCTCGCCTTCATCGCCCTCTTCAAGCTGGGCGAGGCGCTGGCCGGCATCATGACCACGCCCTTCTACCGTGAGCTCGGCTTCACGCGGGAGGATGTGGCGACCGTCGCCACCGTCTTCGGCATGGTGGCGACGCTCGCCGGGGCGCTGGCCGGCAGCGCGCTGATCGCCCGCATCGGCATCGGCCGGGCGCTGGTGCTGACCGGCCTCGGCCAGATGCTCTCGAACCTCATGTACCTGGCGCTGACGGGCGGCGGGCGGGACATGCCGATGCTGTTCGCCCAGGTGGGGGTGGAGGCCTTCACCGACGGCCTCGCCGATGCCGCCTTCCTCACCTACCTCTCCGGCCTGACCAACCGGGCCTTCACCGCGACGCAATACGCGCTGCTGTCCTCGCTGGCGGCGGTGCCGCTGCGGACCTTGGGCGCCGGCTCCGGCTGGCTCGCCCAGGCGCTGGGCTGGCCGGCCTTCTTCCTGCTGACCACCGCGGCGGCGCTGCCGGCCATGGGCATCATGCTCTGGCTGCTGCGCCGGCATCCGCCGCGGGAGGTTTCGGGCTGAGCAAACCCGGCGCCGCCTCCCCATGTTCCTCTCCGAACCGCTGGAGGAACCGCGATGCAGATCGGCGTCCCGAAGGAAGTGAAGATCCACGAATACCGGGTCGGGCTGGTCCCCGCCTCGGTCCGCGAGCTGGTCCAGCGCGGCCATCGCGTGCTGGTCGAGACCGGCGCCGGCCTCGGCATCGGCTTCCCGGACGAGGCCTATGCCGCCGCCGGCGCCAGCATCGCCCCCGATGCCGCCACCGTCTTCGCCACGGCGGAGCTGGTGGTGAAGGTGAAGGAGCCGCAGCCGGGGGAATGGCGCCACCTGCGCCGCGGCCAGATCCTCTTCACCTACCTTCACCTGGCGCCCGACCCGGAGCAGACCCGGGGCCTGCTCGCCTCCGGCTGCACCGCCATCGCCTATGAGACGGTGACCGACCCGCAGGGCGGCCTGCCGCTGCTGGCGCCGATGAGCGAGGTCGCCGGCCGCATGGCCGTGCAGGTCGGCGCCCGCTGCCTGGAGAAGGAGGCCGGCGGCGCCGGCATCCTGCTGTCGGGCGTCCCCGGCGTGCCGGCGGCCCGGGTGACGGTGCTCGGCGGCGGCGTCGTCGGCTCCAACGCCGCCCGCATCGCCGCCGGGATGCGCGCCAGGGTCACGGTGCTGGACCGCAACCCGCGGGTGCTGGATGCGCTGGACCGCGAATTCGGCGGCCGCGTCGCCACCGTATTCGCCACCGCCGAGGCGGTGGAGCAGGCGGTGGTCGAGGCCGACCTCGTCATCGGCGCGGTGCTGATCCCCGGCGGCGCCGCGCCCCGGCTGGTGACCCGCGCCATGGTCGCCGCCATGCGGCCCGGCAGCGTGCTGGTGGATGTCGCCATCGACCAGGGCGGCTGCTTCGAGACCTCCCGCCCCACCACCCATGCCGAGCCGACCTATCTGGTGGATGGCGTGGTGCATTACTGCGTCACCAACATGCCCGGTGCCGTCGCCCGCACCAGTGCGGTCGCACTGAACAACGCGACCCTGCCCTTCACCCTGCAGCTTGCGGACAAGGGCTTCCCCCGCGCCCTGGCGGAGAATGCGCATCTGGCGCAGGGGCTGAACCTGCATGCCGGGCGGGTGGTGCATCCGGCGGTGGGCCAGGCGCTGGGCCAAACGCTGGGGCTGGAGGTTGCGCCCCTGGCGGCGGTCCTGGCGGGCTGAGGGCGCGGCGCCTTCAGTCCAGCAGCCAGCGCAGGGAATGCCGCAGCGCCGCGGTGCCGTCCCGCTCGAACCAGCGGCCATGCGCGAAGACCACGCGCTCCGGCCGCAGCGCCAGCAGGCGCTCGGCGGCCTCCATCGCCGGCCGCCGGCGCAGTTTGATGATGGCCCGCAGATAGGGCGGCGGCATCCCGTCCGGCGCCACCACCCCGAACAGCAGCGCCAGCGGCCGCAGCAATGCCGGCAGCCGCGGTGCCTCCAGGTTCAGCACCAAGTCGGTCAGCAGCAGCGTCCGCGTCGGCCGGTGGAACAGCGTCGTCTCGCAGAAGCCCAAGGCCCCCGGCACGCGGTCCAGCGCGATCGCGCCGCCCCAGGCTTCCGGCGTCCGCAGCAGGTCGTGGTCCAGCCGCACCCCGCTGCGCCGCACCTGCGACCGCTCCCGCAGGCCCGGCGCGGCCCAGGTCACCGCCTCGGGACAGGCCCGCTGCCAATCCTCGAGGAAGGTCCAATGCGCGACATTCGGCGCCACCAGATGCCGGATCGGCCCGATCACCTCCAACTCCCGCTGCAGCCGGGGCCCGAAGCGGGTCGGCGAATGCAGCAGCAGCCCGCCATCGGGCAGCCGGATCACCGTCATCCGCACCGGCAGGACCTTGCCCATCGCACCCGACAGCAGGCTGTCGACGACGAAGACATCCTCCGCGACCGGCTTCGGCGTATCGAGCGGTGGATAGCCGGGCCCATCCGGCTCGGCCGGTGCCTCGATGGCCTTGGCACCCGGTGCCGGCCGGTCAGCGGGCTCCGCCCGGCTCAACGCCACCACCCCGAGTTCCAGCAACCCGATGCCGACCAGCAGCGCCCGCGCCTCGCCGGGCTGCCGGCGCATCGCCAGCCCGGCGCCGCAGAGCGCCAGCCCGCCCAGCGCATCCAGCGCCAGGTGCTGGCGCATGGTCAGCCGCGGCAGCAGCCCGGCCTCGTAATCGGTCAGCGCGGCATAGCCGGTATGATAGGCGCCGGCCGCCCGCAGCACCCCCCGCACCGGCAGCGGCAGGCGCCGGCTGGTGGAAATCCCGCCGAGGGCGGCGGCAACGCCATAGTCGATCGCGCCATGCAGGCGGGTGGAGATCATCGGGGCGGCTCCTGTCGGCTGAATCGGTCGAGGGCTTCGCCGCATGCAACGCGGCGCCGGACGCCCCGGGTGCGCCTCGGTCCGCCCGCCCAACGGCCGGCCCGAGGCCGCGCCATTCGCGCCGCCGATCCGCCCGATCCACCGCATCGATTGGAACCCCGGGCCCCGCCGACCACTTCATGCTGCAACGCAGCAACCGGAGTCCCCCGATGGCCGACCTCTTCACCCCCGCCAGGCTTGGCGCGATCACCCTGCCCAACCGCATCCTGATGGCGCCGCTGACCCGCAGCCGCACCGGCCATGCCGGCGTCCCCGGCCCGATGAATGCGACCTACTACGCCCAGCGCGCCACCGCCGGCGCCATCATCGCCGAGGCGACCCAGATCTCCCCCCAGGGCCAGGGCTATGCCTTCACCCCCGGCATCTACAACGAGGCCCAGGTCGCCGGCTGGAAGCTGGTGACCGAGGCCGTGCATCGCGCCGGCGGCCGCATCTTCCTCCAGCTCTGGCACGTCGGCCGCATCTCCCACCCCAGCCTGCAGCCTGACGGCGGCCTGCCGGTGGCGCCTTCCGCCATCCGGCCCGAGGGCAAGGCCTTCACCGAGACCGGCTTCCAGCCCTTCGTCACCCCCCGGGCGCTGGAGACCGCCGAGATCGCCCGCATCGTCGAGGATTATCGCCAGGCCGCGGTCAATGCGGACAAGGCCGGCTTCGACGGGGTCGAGATCCATGGCGCCAATGGCTACCTGATCGACCAGTTCCTGAAGGACGGCACCAACCAGCGCACCGACCAGTACGGTGGCAGCATCGAGAACCGCACCCGCTTCCTGCTGGAAGTGACCGAGGCGGTGGTCGGCGTGCTCGGCGGCGATCGGGTCGGCCTGCGGATCTCCCCGGCGTCGCCGGCGAACGACATCGCGGACAGCGACCCGCAGCCGCTGTTCGACCATGCCGTCGCCGCGCTGGCCCGCTTCGACCTGGCCTTCCTGCATGTGGTGGAGGGGGCGACCGGCGGCTCACGCGAGACCGACTTCGACTTCCAGGCGCTGCGCCGGGCCTTCAAGGGCGCCTATGTCGCCAACAACGGCTACGACGGCCCGCTGGCCGAGGCGGCGATCGCCGAGGGCCGGGCCGATTTCGTCGCCTTCGGCCGTCCCTTCATCGCCAACCCGGACTTGGTCGAGCGGCTCCGCACCAAGGCGCCGCTGGCCGAGCTGGACCGCGACACGCTCTATGGCGGCGATGCCAAGGGCTATACCGACTACCCGGCGCTGACCCGCGCCGCGGCCTGACTCTTGCCTTCCGGGGCCGGCGGGCGTATAGGATAATTGTCCTTGCGCTTGCCGACCCCGACATTCGGCCAATCGCACTTAAATTCTAAAATTTCCGCCTTTGAATCGTTCCGAATCAAAGTTTTAAGCCAAAATAATTGTTGAGAATTGAGGCTAATTTTACGGAATTGAGAAGACTTTAGCGGAATTGAGCTGAATTGTGCGGTTTTGAACGTGCCTCATCGGGCCGGGTGCCGTGGTCATTGCCGCGAGCAGAGCGGGCCGCTTCCCGTCGATGGGCCAGTATCGAACGCCGCTACCGGCCACAGTAACAAACTATTGCCAGTAATACAGGAACCAGCGATCCGCGCCGCAACAACAATGCGGGTTCCGCCGCACAACCGGACGGCCCCGCCTTCAGGCGGCGGCCACCGATCCTGCGGGACAGCCTGGGCCGCGCAGCGCATCCCGCCCGAACTCGGCGCATCCTTCGGTGCCGGATGGACTACCCCTGGTTGTCGTTGCCATGATCTATGCCAAGGCAAGGGTCTCGTCGAGGTAGTGGAGTCTCAACCCGTGAAATCGGCGACTTCAACAGTCTTTCACTTGGACAATGCTATAATCCGGGAGACATTGCCGTTCATACGCTGGCGGGACCCCCATTGGGACCGCGGCATGGGCCAAGTTTTCTGGAATATTGTGAATTGAACCTCTCGCCCGAACAGGTTGCCGCCGCTCGATCGGTCGGCTGTGCATTCTTCCCGGCCAGCGAATTGCAGGTCCAACGGCTGACCATGCAGCAACGAATTTTCCGGGTCGAGGGCAAGCCTTTCTTGCTGAGCCGCGATGGCTCCTATTACGAAACGGCCGGAACCCTGCGCGTCCTCATCGCCGATGTGGTGATGCCCGAGCCTGAGCCGGCGCCCGAGCCGGCGGCCGAGGCTGAACCACCCGCGCCTGAAGCAATCAGACCTGAAGCACCCGAGCCCGAGGCCATCGATGCGCCCGAGCCGGAGGCGACGGTCGCCCCCACTCCCGAGCCGGCGCCCATCGCCGCCGAGGCGCCACCCGCCCCGCGCAAGCGCGGCCGTCCCCGCACGCTCCCCCTGGCCGCCCCGCTGCCCATCGAGCCGGAGCCCGAGGACCCCGGCGTCGCGGTCGAAGCCCCCCCTGCCAAGGCTGCGGCCGCCGCAACGCCCGCCGCCGGCGACACCGCCCGCAGCGAACGCCGCGCCCGTCTCGCCCGCCGCCGCGCCGGTGGGCCCGTGCCGAATTGGCAGACCGCTGGCCCCGCCCGCCGCGGTCGGCTACGTCGCTTCTGACCGCGCCCGAAGCGACAGACACGAGGCCCTCATGCTGATCCGACGTACCGCCCTCGCCAGCTTCGGCGCGCTGCTCGCCGCGCCCGCCCTCAGGGCCCAGCCCGCCGCCTGGGCGCCCAACCGCCCGGTCCGCCTCATCGTCACCTATCCGCCGGGCGGGGTGAACGACATCGTCGGCCGCATCGTGTCGGAACCGCTCGGCCGCGCCCTCGGCCAGCCCGTCATCGTCGAGAACCGGGCCGGCGCCGGCGGCAACATCGGCACCCAGGCCGCGGCGCAGTCGGATGCGGATGGCCAGACCATCCTGTTCGGCACCACCGCGATGTTCGGGGTGAACCCGATCCTCTATGCCAATACCGGCGTCGATGCGGTGCGGGACTTTACCGGACTCGGCACCATCGGCGAGGTGGCCAACGTGCTCTCCGTCGTGCCCACGCGGGTGAAGGCAAGCTCGGTCGCCGAATTCATCGCCGAGGCCAAGTCCCGGCCGCTGATCTACGGCTCGGTCGGCAACGGCAGCTCCTCGCATCTCTCGGCCGTGGTCTTCCTGAAGACCGCCGGGATCGATGCGACCCATGTGCCCTATCGCGGGTCCTCGCCGCTGGTCGCGGCGATGCTGGCGCAGGAGGTGGACTTCGGCTTCGACACCACCGCGACCTCCACCGCGCATGCCAAGTCGGGCGCGATCAAGGCCCTGGCCGTCACCACCGGCCGCCGCGCCTCCGCCCTGCCCGCGGTGCCGACGCTGAAGGAAAGCGGGATGCCGGACTACGACCTCGGCATCTGGTTCGGGCTGTTCGTCCCGACCAAGACCCCGCCCGAGATCACCCTGCGGCTGACCGAGGCGCTGGAGCAGACCCGCACGCCGCAGACCGAGGAGCGGCTGAAGACCGCCTTCGTCGAGAGCCTGCATATCCCCCGCGCCGAGGTCGGTGCCTGGGTGAAATCCAGCGCCGCGCGTTGGCAGGCCATCGCCCGCGACGCCCGCATCGCCATCGACTGAGCCGGCTCAGCGCCGCCACAACCCGAAGCGGCGGCACTGCTTCAGCCACCAGCCCATGTACCGCCAGCCCAGCACCGCCGCCTGCCGTCCCAGCGGCGGTCGCGGCCAGGCGGCGCGGTCGGCCAGGCGTTCCAGCAGCAGCTCCGGCCCGCAGGGCAGCAGGCTCACCGGGTCCAGAGTGCGGGGGTAGAGGATCAGCGCCCCGGCGACCAGCGCATCGAGGCTGAGCGCCCGGCCGCGCCGGGGGGGCGGCTCCATGTCGGTCGTCAGGCCCCAGCCGGCATAGAAGGGCATGCCCCAGGTGGTCACCGGCAGGCCGCGCAGCAGCGCCTCGAACCCCGCCAGGCTGGTGATGCCATGCACCGCATCGACCTGGGCAAACAGCCCGCCGATGTCGCCGCCCGCCGCCACCGCATCGGCGAAGCGCCGCGCGGCGCGGCGGGGGACATAGCCGCGGCGATAGCCGGTCTCCACATCCGGGTGCGGGCGGAAGACGAGGAAGGCCTCCGGCTCGGCCCGGCGCACCGCCTCCAGCAGCGCCAGGTTGGTCCGCACCCGCTCGGCGCCGAGGGCGATGGAGGCATCATCCTCGACCTGCCCCACCACCAGGATGCGCCGCCGCCCGGGGCTGGCCGGCAGCGGCCGCGCCCGGCGGCGGAGGTTGTACTTGGTGAGCCCCGCCGCGACGATCGCCTGCCGCAGCCGCGCGGCGCGGGCCAGCAGCGCTGGGGAGAATTCGGTCTCCGCCAGGATCGTCTCCAGCGCCGAGGCCTGGCGGGGATCGTAATGCGGCCCCCGCCCATCCACCGCGAGGGAGGCCGAGGGGATGAAATTCACCCCCAGCCCGACCGAGCGCAGGAAGCCATCCTCCACCCACAGCACGGGGATGCCGGCCTCGGCGCAACGCCCGGCCAGGCCCGGCGGGGCGCGGGTGGCCCAAACGGCGATGGCGCCCGTCGGGTTGCGCGCCCGGGCCAGGGCGATGGCCTCGGCCTCCGTCTCCGCGAAGGGGATCGGCGGGCCGGGACGGGCGAAGGCGGCAGAGATGGCGGCGCGCTTCCAGCCGGCCATGCCGAGGAGGGCGGCGATCCCGGCATGCTCGGCCGCCTGGCGGCGCCATTCGGCCAGCAGGGCTTCCCCTGCCTCGGCCGCCATCGGCCGGTGGTGCCAGGGGTCCGCCCAGCGCGGGCCATCCGGCAGCAGCAGGGCGATGGGGCAACGCCTGCCGCCGAAATCCGGGGCGCGCCAGGGGCCTTCGTCCGGCTGGAACTCCACCGCGCCGGCCGGGCGGGGGCCACGCAGCGGCGGGTCCTCGCCGGGGAAGAAGGCGGCGAGATGCGGGATTTCCTGCCAGACCGCCTCGGATGCCCAGAGCCGGGGGGTCACCCCTCGGGGCGCCATTCGTGCAGCATCAGCCATTGCGGCAGGTTGGCCAGGATGATCGGCTCGATCGCCGCATCCAGCAGGGCAGTGCCGGCGCGCACATCCGCTTCCCGGTCGCGGCTGCGGGGCAGCTGCAGCGGCGGCTCGAAGGTCACCCGGAAGCGCTGGCCCGGCAGGCGCCGGCAATGGCCGATGACCACCGCCGCCCCCGAAAGCCGCGCCAGCCGGGCGGTGTACTCGATGTTGCCGCCCCGGCGCGGGCCGCGGCCAAGGCTCGGGGCGGCGACGCGGCCATGCTGGTTCTCGTCCGGGAAGACCAGCAGCACGTCGCGGTCCCGCACCAGGGCGCTCATGGCCGGCCGGGCGGCATCCCGCCCCAGCGGCAGCAGCCGGCCGCCGCCCTTGATGCGCTCGGCGACCACGGTATCGGTGCGGAAGCTGCTGGCCGGCGGCTGGTAGAAGGCGACCGGCGGGGCGCCGTGGCGAACCATGGACAACCCGACCATCTCCCAATTCCCCAGGTGCAGCGCGGCGACGATCAGCGGCCGGCCGGCCAGGTGCGCGGCGCCCTGGGTCTCGACCCGGCCCTCGTCGTACATCCGCCGGGCGCGGGGGACTTCCATGAAGCTGCGGGTCAGGTTGTCCCACATCTCGGCCAGGGCCGGCTCCAGCGGCAGGTCCGGGCGGAGGCGGGGCAGGTTCTCCCGCGCATAGCGCGCGCCGCGGGGATAGAGCCTCGGCGCGACATGGCGGGCCATGAAGCCGGCATAGCCATGCGCCAGCGGCCCCGGCGCATGCCGCATCCAGCCGACCGAGATCCGGTCCACCGCATCCAGCAGCAGCCGGCGCATCCTTAGGGCAAACCCCGGCGGGGGCTATTTGCCCGCTGACACACTACGGCAGGTCCGCCATCCGACGCTCGACCATGGCGCGCCAGGGCGCCTCGGCCGGGGCATCGGCGATCAGCGCCTGCCAGAGGCGGCGGGCATTCTCCGGCCGTCCGGCGCGGGCCTCCGCCTGGCCCGAGAGGAAGCGCAGCCCGACGCTCTGCGGCGCCCGGGGCAGGGCCTCGGCCAGCAGGCGGCTGGCCTCCTCGACCTTGCCGTCCTCGAGCAGCACCTGGGCGAGCTGCCCGGCCAGTTCGGCATCGAAGCGCCCGGCGAGCGCCCGGCGATAGGCCTCCGCCGCCGGGCCCAGGGCACCGCGGCTGCGCTCGGCATTGGCCAGCAGCACATAGCCCTCCCGCGCCTGGTCGCTCGCCGGGTCCAGGGTGGCGAGGCGGCTGCGCAGCAGCGCCAGCATGTCCTGGTCGCGGGAGGCGATCTGCTGGCGCAGCGCAAAGGGGACCGAGGGCATGTCCGGCTTGCCGCTGAGCAGGTAGACGCCGAGCGCCAGGGCCGGGAGAACCGGCACCAGGATGCCAAGCGTCCAGCGGGTGCCCTGGCTGCTGCGGGTGCCGGTATCCTCGGGCGCCAGGACCAGGCGGCGCTGCACCTCCAGCGTGGCGGCGCGATGCGCGGCCTCCTCCAGCCGGCCGGCCTCGCGTTCCCGGTCCAGCTCCGCCATCTGGGAACGGTACAACGCGAGGTCGGCCTCGCGCCGGCCGCGGGCGGCGGCGGGGCGGAGCAGCACGGCGGCGAGCGGCAGCAGCGCCGCCACGGCCACGAGGCCGAGCAGCGGCCAGAACAGGTACCAGTTCACTCGGGCGTCCCGCCTGCCAGTTTCGCCAATCGGGCGCGTTCGCTCGGGGAGAGGTCCGGCACCGCATCCGGCAGGCGGCGCCGGCGCATGCCACGGATCAGCAGCAGCCCGCCGAGCAGCGCGACCGCCGGGGTCGCCCAGAGCAGCGCGGTCGAGAGCTTGATCGGCGGCCGCAGCAGGACGAAGTCGCCGTAGCGCTGGTGGACGAATTCGGTGACGGCGGCATCGGATTTCCCGGCCACCACCTGTTCGCGGACGATGCGGCGCAGGTCGCGGGCGAGGTCGGCATCGCTGTCCTCGATCGACTGGTTCTGGCAGACCATGCAGCGCAGCTCGCGGCCGATCACGCGGGCGCGTTCCTCCAGCCGGGCATCCGGGAGCTGGTCGGCGGGATCGTTGACGGCCCATGCGGGCCCGCAGGCCAGCAACAGCAGGAACAGCCAGCGGATCATGCGAAGCGCTTCAGCAGGGGGGCGATCTGCTGCGCCAGGATCTCCTCGGTGATCGGCCCGGCCCAGCGCCAGCGGATGATGCCGCCCTTGTCGATCAGGTAGGTCTCCGGCACGCCATAGAGGCCGTAGTCGATGGCGACGCGGCCGGGCTGGTCGACGCCGAGCTTCGCAAACGGGTTGCCGTGGCGGCGGAGGAAACCGAGGCTGTCCTCCGGCTTGTCCTTGTAGGCGACGCCGAGCACGGCGACGCCGTCGCGCATCATCTTCATGAGCTGCGGATGCTCGATGACGCAGGGCACGCACCAGGAGGCGAAGAAGTTCAGCAGCACCGGCCGGTCACCGCGCAGGTCGGCGCTGGTGACGGCGGGGCGTTCGGCGCCCTCCAGCGGCGGCAGGTCGAAGCCGGGCGCAGGCTTGCCGAGCAGGGCGGAGGGCACGCCGCGCGGGTCGTAGCTGCCGGTGCCCATGCCGCGCAGCATGGCATAGAAGCCGAGGCCGGCGACGGAGGCCACGGCGACCGGGGCGAGCAGCAGGCTGCGCCGGCGCCACGGGTTTGACACGGTCTCGCTCATGCCCGCGCGCCGCCCTTGGCCAGTTTCGCGGCCGGTGCCGAGACGCGCATCCGCCGGTCGCTGAGCGAGATGCCGCCGCCGAGCGCCATGATCCCGGCACCGAGCCAGATCCAGGGTGCCAGCGGATTGTTGTGGATGCGCAGCACCGCGCCGCCCTCCCGCTCGTCGCCGAGCACGAGGTAGAGGTCTTTCAGCCAAGTGGTGTGGATGGCGGCCTCGGTGGTGGTCATGCGGGCGACGGGGAAGCTGCGGCGCTCGGGCTCGAGCACCGTGACCAGTCGGTCGCCGTCGCGGACCTCGACCGTGGCGCGGCGGGAGGTGAAGTTGGGGCCCGTCGCGTCCACCACACGAATCAGCTTGTAGTCGAGGCCGGCGAGGCGGGTGCTCTCACCCGGCTTGACCAGCTGCAGCTTGTCCACCGCCAGCCCCATGCCGGCGAGGCCGAGGATCATCACGCCCATGCCCGCATGGGCGGTGGCGCTGCCCCAGGCGGCGCGGGGCAGGCCGCGGGCGCGGGACCAGGCGGCGCGCGGGCGGCTGAACAGCGCGATGCGGTCGGCGATATCGGCGACGGAGGCGGCGATGATCCAGGCGGCGGCGGCGAAGCCCAGCGCTGGGCCGATCCGCTGACCCTCCAGCATCAGGCAGAGCGCGAAGGCGCCGAGGCCGGCGAGCGCCGCCCACCACAGCCGCTGCATGGCGGGGAAGAGCTTCGCCCGCTTCCAGGCCAGCATCGGGCCGAAGCCCATGGCGCCGATCAAGGGTGCTGCCAGCGGCAGGATGGCGGTATTGAAGAAGGGCGGGCCGACCGAGAATTTCTCGCCCAGCACGAGGTCGGCGAACATCGGGTAGAGCGTGCCGACCAGCACCACGGCGGCGATGGAGCAGAGCAGCAGGTTGTTCAGCACCAGCGCGCCCTCGCGCGACATCGGCGCGAAGATGCCGGTCGGCAGCATGGCCTGCGCCCGCCAGGCGAAGAGCAGGAAGCCGCCGCCGATATAGAGCGCGAGCAGGATCAGGATGACGGTGCCGCGCTCCGGGTCGTTGGCGAAGGCATGCACGCTGTTGAGCACGCCCGAGCGCACCAGGAAGGTGCCGAGGAGGGACATGCCAAAGGCGAGCAGCGAGAGGAAGACGGTCCAGGTCTTCAGCGCCTCCCGCTTCTCCACCACGATGGCGGAATGCAGCAGGGCGCAGCCGGCCAGCCAGGGCATGAGCGAGGCATTCTCGACCGGGTCCCAGAACCAGTAGCCGCCCCAGCCGAGCTCGTAATAGGCCCACCACGAACCCAGGGCGATACCGAGCGTCAGGAAGGACCAGGCGGCCAGCGCCCAGGGGCGGACCCAGCGGCCCCAGGCGGCATCGACCCGGCCCTCGATGAGGGCGGCCACCGCAAAGGCATAGGTCACCGCGAAGCCGACATAGCCGAGGTAGAGCAGCGGCGGATGGAAGGCGAGGCCGGGGTCCTGCAGGATCGGGTTCAGCCCCTGGCCTTCCAGCGGCGGCGGCCAGACCCGGTCGAAGGGGTTGGAGGTGCCGAGGATGAAGCCGAGGAAGCCGACCGCGACCAGCGCCAGGATGGCCAGCACCCGGGCCTGGAGCGCCGAGGGCAGGTTGCCGCCGAAGCCGGCGACCGCGCCGCCGCACAACGCCAGGATGAGCACCCAGAGGACCATCGAGCCCTCATGGTTCCCCCAGCTGCCGGAGATCTTGTAGAGCAGCGGCTTCGCCGAATGGCTGTTCTGCACCACGTTCAGCACGGTGTTGTCGTTCACCGCATAGGCCCAGACCAGGCAGCCGAAGGCGGTGGCGACGGCGACCAGCACGCCGGCGGCGAGCGGGCCGGTCGCGCCCATCAGCCGGGCATCGGCGCGCTGGGCGCCGACCAGGCCGGTGACGACCTGGGCCAGGGCGAGTGCCAGGGCGAGGGCGAGGGCGAAATGGCCGAGTTCGGGGATCATGAACCGCTCCGGCGCGGGGTGGCCGCGGGTTCCAGGGTGTTCCAGGTGGCAGCCGGCGGGGCGGCGCCCTGGTTCGGGTTCCAGTGGCCGCTGCGCTTCAGGGCATCGGCGACCTCGGGCGGCATATAGGTCTCGTCGTGCCGGGCCAGCACCTCCGACGCGCGGAAGATGCCGTCGGGGCCGAGCTTGCCCAGGGTGACGACGCCCTGGCCTTCCCGGAACAGGTCCGGCAGCACGCCGCCATAGGTGACGGGGATGGTGCTGGCGCCATCGGTGACGCGGAAGCGGGCCTCCGGCTTACCCTCGGGCGAGCTTTCCCGGGTGACGCTGCCGCCCTCGACCAGCCCGCCGAGGCGGAAGGCGCGGTCCGGCTTCGGCGCATCGCGGGCGATGTCGCTCGGCGAGCGGAAGAATACCAGGTTGTCCTGGAAGGCAGTGAGGGTGAGCGCGGTGGCGCTGCCGAGGCCGATGGCGCAGAGCAGCAGGACCCAGAGGCGGCGCTTCTTGCGGTTCATGCGATATCCTGGGCGCGCCGCAGGGCGCGGGGATCGAGTTGGGCCAAACGGCGCTTCGCCGCGGCATGGCGGGCCATCGTGGCGAGGGCCATCGCCAGGAAGCCGCCGACCACCAGCGCGTAGCTGATGGTGATATGGAGCCAATGCGTCGTCATGCCACCTCCGCCCGGCGCGCCGCCGCCATCTGCAGGGCGCGGATGCGTCGTTCCATCACCGCCGCCCGCGTCCGGGCCAGCACCAGGGCCATGAAGGCCAGGGTGAAGCCGAGGGCGCAGACCAGCAGCGGGTAGAGGATATCGACATGCAGCCCCGGCGCATTGAGCCGGGTCACACTCGCGGGCTGGTGCAGCGTGTTCCACCAGTCGACCGAGAATTTCACGATCGGCACGTTCACCGCCCCGACCAGGGCCAGGATGGCCCCCATCCGGGCGCCGCGTTCCGCGTCGTCGAAGGCCCGGACCAGGGCGGCATGGCCGAGCCAGAGGAAGAACAGCACCAGCACGCTGGTCAGCCGCGCGTCCCAGACCCACCAGGTCCCCCACATCGGCTTGCCCCAGAGGCTGCCGGTGGCGAGGCACATCGCGGTGGCGGCAGCGCCGATCGGCGAGAGCTCCCGCGCCGCCAGGTCCGCCAGCGGGTGGCGCCAGATGAGTGAGAGGATGGCGGTGACGGCGAGGCCGGTATAGCCGCCCATGGCCAGCCAGGCCATCGGCACGTGGACATACATGATCCGCACCGTCTCGCCCTGCTGGTAGTCCGGCGGGGAGAAGAAGAGGCCCCAGGGCAGGCCGATGCCGAGGGTGAGGATCGCGGCGCCGATCAGCCAGGGCTGCACCCGGCCCGAGAGCCGCAGGAAGCGGCCGGGATTGGCGAAGCGGTGCAGCGCACCGCCGCGCGGCGCGGCGGCGGGGGGGCGGGGCATTAGGCCCTGGTGCGTTTCAGCGTTTTCCACGGAGCTACACTAGGGCCTCGGCGCCCCGAGTTGAAGCATCCGCGGCGGCGGTAACCGGCCGATATCGATAGGATATGGAAACGACCCGGCGGGCGGGTCCCCGGCCATCAGGTGTCACGCAAGTGACGCCGAACCACCACATCACTGTCCCGGCCCGCGCGGTATCGCCCCGCCCCATTGCAGGGGCTTGGGGCCGATGGCCGGACCGCGGAACGTATTGCTCATCGTCGTGGACCAGTGGCGGGCGGATTTCGTGCCCTGGCTGGGGGCGCATTTCCTGCGGACGCCGAACCTCGACCGGCTCTGCCGCCAGGGGGTGACCTTCCGCAACCATGTGACGACGACGGTGCCCTGCGGCCCGGCGCGGGCCAGCCTGCTGACCGGCCAGTACCTGATGAACCACCGGGCGGTGCAGAATACCGTGCCGCTGGATGCCCGGCACATGAACCTGGGCAAGGCGCTCCGGCGGATCGGCTATGACCCGGCGCTGATTGGCTATACCACCACCACGCCTGACCCCCGCGGCACCGGCCCGCGCGACCCCCGCTTCACCTACCTCGGCGACCTGATGGAGGGCTTCCGCAGCGTCGGCGCCTTCGAGCCGACGATGGACGGCTATTTCGGCTGGCTGGCGCACAAGGGCTACCGGCTGCCGGAGCGGCGGGAGGATATCTGGCTGCCGGAAGGCGAGGATGCCGTCCCCGGCGCCACCGACCGGCCCTGCCGCATCCCGGCCGAGCTCTCGGACACTGCCTATTTCACCGACCGGGCGCTGACCTACCTCAAGGGCGTCGGCCGCAAGCCCTGGTTCCTCCACCTCGGCTACTACCGGCCGCATCCGCCCTTCATCGCGCCGAGCCCCTACAACCGCATGTACCACCCGGCGGAGATGCCGGGGCCGGTCCGGGCGGGCGATTGGCGGCAGGAGGCACGGCAGCATCCGCTGCTGGACTTCTACCTGCGCGGCATCGGCCAGGGCAGCTTCTTCCATGGCGCCGGCGGTGCGGTGACCGGGCTGGATGCCGCCGCGGTGCGGCTGATGCGCGCCACCTATGCCGGGCTGATCAGCGAGATCGACGACAACCTCGGCCGGGTCTTCGACTACCTGGAGCAGACCGGGCAATGGGAGGAGACCATGGTGGTCTTCACCTCGGACCATGGCGAGCAGCTCGGCGACCACTGGCTGCTCGGCAAGATCGGCTACTTCGACGAGAGCTTCCGCATCCCGCTGGTGGTGAAGCCGGCCAAGGGGGCGGCGGCGCGGGCGGGCGCGATCGAGAGCGCCTTCACCGAGAGCATCGACGTGATGCCGACCATCCTGGAAGCGCTCGGCGGGGAGATCCCGCGCAGCTGCGACGGGGCCTCGCTGCTGCCGCTGGTCGCGGCCGGGCCGCCGGCCGGGTGGCGCGATGCGCTGCACTACGAATACGACTTCCGCGACGTCTTCTATTCCAGGCCGGAGGGCGACCTCGGCCTGGGGATGGATGAGAGCAGCCTCTGCGTCATCCAGGATGCGCGGTTCAAATACGTCCATTTCGCCGCGCTGCCGCCGCTGTTCTTCGACCTGGAACGCGACCCGCACCAGTTCAGCAACCTGGCGGAAAGCCCGGACCATGCCGGGCTGGTGAAGGATTATGCGCAGCGCGCCCTGTCCTGGCGGCTGCGCCATGCCGAACGCACGCTGACCGCCTTCCGCGCCACGCCCGATGGTCTCGAGGACCGAGGAGCACAGTCATGATCCGTCGCCGTAGCCTGCTGGCCGCCCCCGTGGCGGCGGCCGCCCTGCCGCGCTTCGCCATCGGCCAGTCCGACCAGCGCCCGTCCATCACCGTCGCGGTGCAGAAGATCAGCAACACCAATACGCTGGAGCCGCTGCGCGAGCAGTCCAACGTGGGCGAGCGGGTGCTGGTCACCTCGCTCTGGGAAGGGCTGCTCGGCCGCGACTATGCCGGCAAGCTGGAGACCATCCCGGTGCTGGCGACCGAGGTCCGGCGCATCAGCGACAGCGTGGTCGAGCTGAAGCTCCGCCAGGGGGTGAAATTCCACAACGGCGACGAGCTGACCGCCGAGGACGTCGCCTTCTCCTTCGGCAACGACCGCATGTTCGGGCCGGGCGGGCCGAACAGCGGCGCCACCATCCGCGTCGGCGAGGTGAACCCCGGCCGGTCCGGCAAGGAATTGCCGATCGAGGTGCCGGCCGTCGCCAACCGCTCCTTCCCCGGGATCGAGCGTATCGAGGTGGTGGACAGGTACACGGTGCGCTGGGTCAACCGCACGCCGGACGTGACGCTGGAGGGCCGCATGGCCCGCTATGGCGCCGAGATCGGCAGCCGGCGCGGCTATGCCGAGGCCGCCACCTGGCTCGACTGGTCGCGCAAGCCCGTCACCACCGGGCCCTACAAGGTCGCCGAATTCCGCGCCGACCATTCGCTGACCCTGGTGGCGCATGACGACTACTGGGGCGGCCGGCCGCCGCTGAAGCAGCTCCGCTTCGTCGAGGTCCCCGAGGTGTCCTCCCGCGTCAACGGGCTGCTCTCGGGCGAGTACCACTTCGCCTGCGACATCCCGCCCGACCAGATCAGCGGCATCGAGCGCAACCGCGGCTTCGAGGTGCAGGGCGGCACCATCCCGAACCACCGGCTGACGGTCTTCGACAAGAACCATGCGCTGCTGCGGGATGCGCGGGTCAGGCGCGCCTTCACCCATGCGATCGACCGGCAGGCGATCGTCGACAGCCTCTGGGCGGGGCGCACCGGCATCCCGCGCGGGCTGCAGTGGGAATTCTACGGCGACATGTTCGTCGGCGACTGGACCGTGCCGAAGTACGACCTGGCGGAGGCGCGGCGGCTGCTGCGCGAGGCCGGCTACAAGGGCGACCCGATCCCCTATCGCCTGCTGAACAACTACTACACCAACCAGACGGCGACGGCGCAGGTGCTGGTCGAGATGTGGCGCGCGGCCGGGCTGAACGTGCAGATCGAGATGAAGGAGAATTGGTCGCAGGTCCTGGAGCCGGGCGCTGGCCGCGCGGTGCGCGACTGGTCGAACAGCGGGTTGTTCAGCGACCCGGTCTCCTCGCTGGTGAACCAGCACGGCCCGAACGGCCAGCAGCAGCAGGTCGGCGAATACGCCAACGAGGAGTTCAACACGCTCTGCCGCGCGCTGGAGACCGGGACCGACCGGGCGCAGCGCAACCTGGCCTTTCGCCGCATGCTGGAGATCGCCGAGCGGGAGGACCCCGCCTATACGGTGCTGCACCAGAACGCGACCTTCACGGCGAAGCGCCGCGATATCCGCTGGAAGGCGGCCCCGGCCTTCGCCATGGACTTCCGCGCCACCAACTGGGGGGCCTGAGGCGTGCTCCCGCGTCGCTCGGCGCTGGCCCTGCTGGCCGCGCCGGCCCTGCCGCGCCTGGCGATGGCCCAGGATGCGCGGCCCTCCATCACCGTCGCGGTGCAGAAGATCGCCAATTCCAATACGCTGGACGTGGCGCGGGAGAATTCCAACGTCGGGACGCGGCATTTCGCCTGCTACACCGAGCCGTTGGTCGATACCGACTGGATCACCACCCTGCAGCCGCGGCCGGGCCTGGCGTTGCGCTGGACCCGGCTGGATGCGCGGCGTGTGGAGGTCGAGCTGCGCCCCGGCGTGCGCTTCCACAACGGCGACGAGATGGTGGCCGAGGATGTCGCGGCCTCCTTCGGGCCGGAGCGGCTGATGGGCGGCGCCGCCGGCATCGCCGCCCGGGTGCCGCAGGAAGTGCGGGCGCAGGGGCGGGCGGTCTTCCCCGGCCTGACGGTGGAGGTCCTGGGGCGGCACCGGCTGCGCTTCGTGACGGAGAAGCCGGACCCGGCGCTGGACAAGCGGCTGGGCCACCGGATCGGCATCGTGGTCAATCGCCGGGCGCTGGAGGAGGCGGGAAGCTGGCTGGAATGGGCGCGCAAGCCGATCGGCACCGGGCCCTATCGCGTCGCCGAATTCCGGCCCGATACCTCGCTGCTGCTGGAAGCCTTCGACGGGTACTGGGGCGGGCGGCCGCCGCTGCGGCGCATCCGCTTCCTCGAGGTGCCGGAGGTTTCGGCGCGGATCGCCGGGCTGCTTTCGGGCGAATACGACTTCGCCTGCGACATCCCGCCCGACCAGATCGGCGAGATCGAGCGCAACCGCGCCTTCGAGGTGCAGGGCGGGCTGATCGCCAACCACCGCTTCATCGCCTTCGACAAGACCCATCCGCAGCTGGTGGACCCGCGGGTGCGGCGGGCGCTGTCGCTCTCGATCGACCGGGCTTCGATCATCGAGGGACTCTGGGCCGGGCGGACCGAGGTGCCGCGGGGGATGCAATTCCCCTTCTACGGCGGGATGTACCTGGAGGATTGGCCGCAGCCGCGCTTCGACCTGACCGAGGCCCGCGCCCTGGTGAAGGCCAGCGGCTACCGGGGCGATGCCATCCCCTACCGGCTGCTGAACAACTACTACACCGCGCAGACGCCGACCGCGCAGGTGCTGGTGGAGAACTGGCGGGCGGCCGGGCTGAACGTGAAGATCGAGATGCGGGAGAACTGGAACCAGGTGCTGGCGGCCGGGCCGGACCGGGCGCTGCGCGACTGGTCCTCCACCGTCTTCATCGCCGATCCCGTCTCCAACATGCCCGGCGTCTGGGGCCGGCATGGCGCGCATCCGGCCGGCGGCGAATGGGCGAACGAGGACGCCTTCGCTGCGGTCGAGGCGCTGGAGTCCGAGATGGACACGGCGACGCGCCGGGCGGCGATGCGGCGGCTGCTGGGCATCCTCGAGAACGAGGACCCGGCCTATGCCATGCTGCACCAGGCGGCGAATTTCACCGGCAAGCGCCGGGCCATCCGCTGGCGCGCGGCGCAATCCTTCCTGATGGATTTCCGCGCGGGGAATTGGGATGTCTGAGCTGGTCTCGATCCGCGGGCTGAGCGTGTCCTTCGGCGGCGCCCGGGCGCTGCGCGGCGTCGATCTCGGCATCGCGCCGGGGGAGGCGGTGGGGCTGGTCGGGGAGAGCGGCTGCGGCAAGTCCGTCACCTGGCTGGCGGCGCTGGGACTGCTGCCGGGGCGGGCGCAGGTTTCCGGCAGCGTGCGGCTGGGCGGGGAGGAGATCCTCGGCGCCGCGCCGGCGGTGCTGGACCGGGTGCGCGGCGGCCGCATCGCCATGATCTTCCAGGACCCGGCGAGCAGCCTGAACCCGGTGCACCGCATCGGCCGCCAGGTGGCGGAGGCGCTCGGCCTGCACCAGGGGCTGCGCGGCGCGGCGGCGCGGGCGGAGGCGCGGCGGCTGCTGGACCAGGTCGGCATCCCGGATGCCGGGCGGCGGTTGGACGCCTATCCGCACGAGCTCTCGGGCGGGCAGAACCAGCGGGTGATGATCGCCATGGCGCTGGCCGGGCGGCCGGAGCTGCTGGTGGCGGATGAGCCGACGACCGCGCTGGACGTGACCATCCAGGCGCAGATCCTCGATCTGCTGGGCGCGCTGCGGCGGGAGACGGGGATGGCGCTGGTGCTGATCAGCCACGACCTCGGCGTGGTGGCCGACACCTGCGAGCGGGTCTGCGTCATGTATGCCGGGCGGATCGTCGAGGCGGCGGCGACCGCGCGGCTGTTCGCGGCGCCGACCCATCCCTATACCCGCGGGTTGCTCGGCGCGCTGCCGCCGGTCGATGGGCCGCGCCGGCCGCTGGCGGCGATCCCGGGCGGGGTGCCGGAGCCCTGGGCCATGCCGCCCGGCTGCGCCTTCGCGCCGCGCTGCCCGCAACGCCTGCCGGCCTGTACCGAGGGGCTGCCGGCCAGCTTCGACGTGGGTGGCGGCCATGCCGTCGCCTGCCTGCGCGCGGTGCCGGAGCTGGTTCCGGCATGAGGGACCTTCCCCTGCTGGCGGCCGAGGGGCTGGTTCGGCGCTACGGGATGCGGCGCGGCGTCTTCGGCCGGCCGGTCGAGGTGCGGGCGGTGGACGGCGTCTCGCTGAGCCTGGAGCGGGGGCGGACCCTGGGGCTGGTGGGCGAGAGCGGCTGCGGCAAGTCCACCACCGGGCGGCTGGTGCTGGGGCTGGAGGCGCCGGATGCCGGCAGCGTCAGCTTCCAGGGCCAGGCCATGCCGGCGCCGGGCACGCCGGCCTGGCGGGCGCTGCGGGCGCGGATGCAGATGGTTTTCCAGGACCCGCTGGGCGCGCTCGACCGCCGCATGACGATCGGCGCCCAGGTGGCGGAGCCGCTGGTGATCCACGGCTGGCCGGACGGGGGGGGCGACCGGGCGGAACGGGTGGCGGCGCTGCTGCGGGAGGTCGGGCTGCGGCCGGACCAGGGGCGGCAATATCCGCATGAGCTGTCCGGCGGGCAGCGGCAGCGGGCGGTGCTGGCGCGGGCGCTGGCGACCGAGCCGGCGCTGCTGGTCTGCGACGAGCCGATCAGCGCGCTCGATGTCTCGATCCAGGCGCAGGTGATGAACCTGCTGGTGGAGCTGCAGGCGCGGCTCGGCACCGCCATCCTCTTCGTCAGCCACGATCTGCGGGCGGTGCGGCAGGTGAGCCACCGGGTGGCGGTGATGTACCTCGGCCGCATCGTCGAGGAGGGGGAGCCGGATGCGGTGCTGCACGACCCGGCGCATCCCTATGCCCAGGCGCTGGTCTCGGCCATCCCGCATCCCGGGCGGCGGCAGCGGCGCATCCTGCTGCAGGGCGACCCGCCCAATCCGGCGGACCGGCCGGGCGGCTGCGCCTTCCA
Organism: Belnapia sp. AC561; assembly: GCF_979252845.1. Classification (NCBI taxonomy): domain Bacteria; kingdom Pseudomonadati; phylum Pseudomonadota; class Alphaproteobacteria; order Acetobacterales; family Roseomonadaceae; genus Belnapia; species Belnapia sp. AC561. The sequence goes on along the minus strand of NZ_CEEDBP010000007.1, from coordinate 179,190 downwards.
CCCCCGCTGCGCCGCGGCGGTGCCGATGTGTGCGCAGGTGGACCCGGTGCTGAAGCCGCGCGCCGGGGATGGGCGCAAGGTCGCCTGCCATGTGGCGCAGGGCGATGTCCCCGCCCGGAGGGCTGCCTGATGCTGCGCTTCCTCGGCTTCCGGCTGCTGCGCGCGGCGGTCACCATCATCCTGGTCGTCAGCTTCGCCTTCATCGTGCTGCGGCTCTCGGGCGACCCGGCGCAGATCATCATGGGGGCCGATGCGCCGCCCGAGGCGGTGGCCGCCTTCCGCCGCGCCTGGGGGTTGGAGGAGCCGCTGTATGTGCAATACCTCCGCTACTTCGGGGCGATCTTCAGCGGCGACCTCGGGCGGTCCATGCGGGATGGGCGGGAGGCGATCGTGCTGGTCGCCGAGCGCATCCCGGCGACCCTGGCGCTGACCATCCCGGCGCTGCTGATCAAGCTGTTCATCGGCATCCCGGCCGGGATCACTGCGGCGCTGCACCGGAATTCGCTGATCGACCGGGCGGTGATGGTGCTGGCGGTGGCCGGCTTCACCGTGCCCTCCTTCGTGCTCGGCCTGCTGCTGGTGCTGGTCTTCGCGGTGCAGCTGGGCTGGCTGCCCTCCGGCGGGCAGGATAGCTGGCGGCATGCGATATTGCCGATCGTCACCATGGGCGTCGGCGGTGCGGCGGTGCTGGCGCGCTTCACCCGGAGTGCGATGCTGGAGGTGCTGGGCCAGCCCTATATCCGCACCGCCTCGGCCAAGGGCGTGCCCTGGCGGGCGGTGGTCTGGGGCCATGCGCTGCCGAATGCGGCGATCCCGACGGTGACGATCATCGGCTTCATGGTCGGCAGCCTGATCGCCGGCGCGGTGGTGGTCGAGAGCGTCTTCTCCTGGCCGGGGGTCGGGCGGCTGCTGGTGGTGGCGGTCGCCAACCGCGACCTGGCGGTCGTGCAATGCATCCTGCTGCTGGTGGCGGCGACGATGGTGACGGCCAACCTGGTGGTGGACCTGCTCTATGGCGCGCTCGATCCGCGTCTGCGCAACGTCGTGCGGGGGGCCTGAGATGTCGGACGTTTCCCTGCCGATCACCCTCGCGCCGCCGGCGGCGCGGCGGCGGCTGCCGGCGCTGGTGGCCTTCGCCGGGGCCTGGCTGCTGCTGATGCTCGGCATCGCGCTGCTGGCCGATGTGGTCAGCCCCTATGCCTATACCGCGCTCGACCTGCGGAACCGGCTGTCGCCGCCGATCGGCTTCGGCGGGGTGGCGCTGCATCCGCTGGGGACGGATGAGCTGGGGCGGGACGTGCTTTCCCGGCTGGTCTACTCGATCCGCATGAGCCTGCTGATCGCCTTCGGGGCGACCATCATCGGGGCGGTCGTCGGGACGACGCTCGGCTTCCTCGCGGCGCATTTCCGCGGCTTCGTCGAGCAGGTGGTGCTGGCGCTGGTGGATTTCTCGGCCAGCCTGCCCTTCCTGATCCTGGCGCTCTCGGTGCTGGCCTTCTTCGGCAATTCGCTGACGCTGTTCGTATGTCTGCTGGGGCTGCATGCTTGGGAGCGCTATGCGCGGATCGCCCGCGGGCTGGCGATCTCGGCCGGCGCGCAGGGCTATGCGGCGGCGGTGCGGCAGCTCGGCGCCTCGCCCTGGCGGATCTATGGGCGGCATGTGCTGCCGAACATCGCCTCGACCCTGATCGTCTCGATGACCCTGGCCTTCCCGGAGATCATCCTGCTGGAAAGCGGGCTGTCCTTCCTCGGGCTCGGGGTGCAGCCGCCGGAGACCTCGCTGGGCTCCATGGTGGGCTATGGGCGGGAATACCTGACGCGGGCGCCGTGGATCCTGCTGTCGCCGGCCGGGGTGATCGTGCTGACGACCTTCTCGGTCTCGGTGCTGGGCGACTGGCTGCGGGACCGGCTGGACCCGACGCTACACTGAGCCGAGCCGGTCGAGCAGCCGGTCCACCTCCTCGGCGGTGTGGTAGAGGCCGAAGCCGATGCGGAGGCGGCGGCCGCGGCGGTCGGTGACGATACCGGCGGCGGCGAGGCGGGCCTGGAGGGCCTCGGCGTCGTCGAGATCGAAGGCGAGGAAATTGCCGCGGGCCGGGTCGCTGACCGGCACCACGAGGCGCGTGGGGTCGAGGCCACCCGCGGGCAACCCGGCGACGAAGCGGGCCTGCAGCGCCAGGGCATGGGCATGGATGGCCGCGGCATCCACCCCGAGCCCGGCCAGCCAGCCCATGACCGCATTCAGCCGGTAGAGGCCGGAGGGGTCGAAGGTGGAGCCCATGAAGCGGTAGGCATCCTCGGCATAGGCGATGGGGGTCTCGGCGCCGCCGGCATACCAGCCGGTGGACCGCGGCCGCGGCAGCCAGCCCGGCGGGCAATGCAGGAAGCAGGCGCCTTCCCCGGCCATGGCGTATTTGTAGCCGCCGGCCAGGTAGAAGGCGCGGCCGGCGATGGCCGAGAGATCCACCGGCCGGGCCATGAAGGCGTGGTAGCCATCCACCACCAGGATGGCCTCGCCGGCGGCCTCGGCCAGGGCGTCGAGGCCCGTCAGGGCCGCGCCCGAGGTGAAGAAGACCTCGCTGACCCAGATCATGTCGAAGCCCTGGCGGGCGGCCTCGATCAGGCGCGGCAGGCAGTCGCGGCCGGGCTCGGCCGGGATGCGGGTGACGGCGAGCAGGCCGTCCTCCTCCAGCCGGGCGACTTGGCGGGCGAAGCTGTGGAATTCGCCGTCGGTGGTGAGGATGCGCGGCCGCCGGTGGGCCGGCAGGCAGGACAGCAGGCGGACCACGAATTCCTGGGTATTGGGGGCGAAGACCAGGGTCGCGGGGTCCGGCAGGCGCAGGTGGCCGGCGACATGGCGCTGGGCTGCCTGCCAGTGCGGGCCGAGCACCCCCTGCCACTTGCCGCTGAGCAGGCTGGCCGCATCCTCCCAGGCCGCCAGATGCGCGGCGCGGCTGACCTCCGGCCAGGGGTGGTGGCTATGGGCGGTGAAGTGCAGCCGGGCCGGGTCGGCGCCGAGGCTGGTCGAGAAATGCGCGCGCAGGTCCAGCATGGGCCGGCTGATCCTCGTCCGGGGTGGATGGTATGGGATGCTAGGGCAAAGGCCGGGGCGGCGGAACCGGCCGCGCGGGCCCGGGACATGTCCCGTGCGGCGTGACACATGCGGACAATGATCACCCCATGGGTCGTCGTCTCATTTATTGTTGCGTAATCCCGGTTTTCTAAAACGGTCCTGTCAGTTGTGACAGGACCCGAAATCATGCCCAGCGTCCAGGTTTCCGGCGTCATTCCCAATACGATCCGGGAGGGGACCGGGCTGGGCGCCTGGGTCGCCGGCCTGACCCTGACCGGCGATACCGCCCGCCTGACCGCGATCGAGCTGACCGGTGCCGCGGCGCTGAATTTCTCGGCGCATTGGGATGCGGTGCTGCAACTGGCGACCCTGGATGTCGCGGCGCCGATCGACTTCGAATCCTTCGCCGCCGGCCACACCCAGCCGCAGCTCGTCTTCGGGATGCGCTTCGTCTTCGACGACGGCAGCCGGCAGACCCCGACCACCACCTACCGCGTCGCCGTCATCGACCAGGACGACACGCCGCCGGACAGCCTGCGCTTCGCCACCGGCGGGACGGTGGTGGCGGGGGCGATCGGCAGCACCATCGGCACCCTGGCGGTCACCGACCCGGATTCCGCCGGGCCCTTCTCCTTCAGCTTCTCGGCCGAGGACGACTGGCGCTTCGAGGTGGTGGGCAGCACGCTGAAGCTGCGGGACGGGATCAGCCTCGGGCTGGACGAGATGCCGAGCCATCCGCTCTTCATCAATGTCTCGGATGGCCGGCAGAGCGCCGCCTTCACCCTCAACCTGACGGTGACCGATCCGGGCGCGCAGGAGAGCGCAGTGGCGGTGGTGGCGGCGGAGACGCCGCAGCACGGCTTCAGCCTGACCGAGCCGCAGCGGGTGGTGGCCCTGCATGAGGCGCGGGATGTGACCGCGGCCAATACCTATGGGGAGGACATCCGCCAGCTCATGCTCGCCCAGGGCGGCGAGGTCTGGCTGCCCTCCGTGCAGAAGCTGCAGCTGGCGGATGGCTGGGTGGACTTCGACCCGAGCGGGGCGACGGTGCGGGCGGCGGCGCTGCAGGCTTCGGTGGCGGGCGTCGGGACCGGGGCCGGGGCGGAGCAGGGTGCGGCGCAGGGTGCGGCGCTTGGGGCGATCCTCGACCAGCTGCAGGCGGGGCAAGGCTGGGTGGAGCTGGCGGCGGCGATGCTGCCCACGGCCCTGGCGGGGCTGGATGACGCGGGGCTGGTGACCGGGCTGTATCAGGCGGCGCTGGACCGGGCGCCGGATGCGGCGGAACTGGCCTTGCAAGTGGGGCGCCTGGCCTCCGGCGTGTCGCGGGCGCAGCTGGTCGCGGATGTCGCGGGCTCGGCCGAGGCACTGGCGGCCCATGCGGCGGTGGATGGGCATTGGGTGGCGCAGGCGCTGGGCGGCAGCGCGGCCTGGCACATGGGGACGGGCGGGCTGACCGGCGGGCCGGTGGCGGCGGCGAGCCACCCGGCGGGGGAGGCCTGGCTGTTCTAGGGTGCGGGCGTCCAGGCCTGCTTCAGGTTGCGCAGCGTGAAGCTGCTGCGGGTGTGGCGGACGCCGGGAAGGCGGTAGAGCTTCTCCCGCAGCAGGCGCTCGTACCCCGCGGTGCCGCCGACCGCGGCCTTGATGACGTAGTCGTATTCGCCGGTGACCAGCCAGGCCTCCACCACCTCCGGCATCTCGGTCACCGCCTGCTCGAAGCGGCGGAGGCTCTCCTCGTCGTGGCGCTCCATCATCACCTCGATGATGACGGTGTCCGGCAGGCCGAGCGCCGCCTGGTCGAGGATGGCGACATAGCCCTTGATGACCCCGGCCGCCTCCAGCCGCTTCACCCGGGTCCAGCAGGGGGAGGGGGAGAGGCCGACCTCCTCCGCCAGCTCGGCATTGGTCAGCCGGGCGTTGCGGTGGAGGGCGCGGAGAATCCGCCGGTCGATTGCGTCCATGCGCCATGCTACGCCTGGCGGCATGACCCGCGAAATCCGCCTGAACGCCTTCGACATGGCCTGCGTCGGCCATATCCAGCACGGGATGTGGACGCATCCGCGCGACCGCTCCATCGCGTACACCTCCATCGACTACTGGATGGACATGGCCCGGACCCTGGAGCGGGGTCTGTTCGACGGGCTGTTCCTGGCCGATGTGGTGGGCGTCTACGATGTGCTGGGCGGCAGTCCGGATGCGGCGATCCGCAACGCGGTGCAGATCCCGCTGCTGGACCCGCTGCTGCTGGTGCCGGCCATGGCGGCGGTGACGCGGCACCTGGGCTTCGGCGTCACTTGCAACCTGACCTACGAGGCGCCGTACCTGTTTGCCCGGCGGATGGGCACGTTGGACCACCTGACGCGCGGGCGGATCGGCTGGAACATCGTCACCGGCTACCTCGACAGCGCGGCGCGGGCGATGGGGCTGGACCGCCAGCTGAAGCACGACGACCGCTACGACGCGGCCGAGGCCTTCATGCGGACGGTCTACGGCCTGTGGGAGGGAAGCTGGGCGGATGATGCGGTGGTGCGGGACCGCGCCGCCGGGGTCTATGCCGACCCCGCCCGGGTGCGGGGGATCGAGGGCAGGGGGCCGAGCCTGGTCGAGCCATCGCCGCAGCGGACGCCGGTGCTGTACCAGGCCGGGGCCTCGGACCGCGGGCGGGAATTCGCCGCGCGCCATGCCGAATGCGTCTTCGTCAATGCCGGCCGGCCGGCCGACGTGGCGCGGCTGGTGGCCGACCTCCGGGCACGGGCGGCGCCACGGCCGATCCGGGTCTTTGCCGGGGCGACCCTGGTGGTGGGGCGGACCGAGGCGGAGGCGCAGGAGCTGCTGGCCGAATACCGGAGCCATGCCAGCGTCGAGGGGGCGCTGGCCCATGCCGCAGCCTCGCTGGGGATCGACTTCGACCGCTTCGCCATGGATGAGCCGATCGCGGTGGCGGCGACGGATGCCATCAGCTCCAACGTGGAGGCGATGCGGCGGGTCTTCGGCCCCTGCTGGACCAAGCGGCAGATGATCGACCAGTTCATCCTCGGCAGCCGGCAGCGGCCGATCACCGGCAGCGCGGAGCAGGTGGCCCAGGCGCTGATCGATTTCGCCGAGGCGGCCGACGTCGATGGCTTCAACCTGTCCCGCACGGTGATGCCGGAGGGGCTGGAGAGCGTGGTCGACCTGGTGGTGCCGATCCTGCAGGAGCGGGGGGCCTATAAGCGCGACTACGCGAGCGGCACCTACCGGGAGAAGCTCTTCGGGGCCGGGCCGCGCCTGGCCGCGCCGCATCCGGCTGCTGCCGCCAGGGCATAACGCAGAAGGATCTGCTGTCCCTTCGGCACTGCACAATGAACTACGGCAGGAAACCCTGCCGATCCCAGCGCATCCTTTCCCCTGACAGGGGGGATTGCCGCCGCGCCCGCGCGGCCCGACATTCCCTCAAAAGGTGCAGGAGACGGACCCATGGGCTCTATTCAACGCCCCGAAGCGACGCTCGAAGACCGCTGGGACAAATCCGGCGAGACCTTGCTGCTCACTGGCGTGCAGGCCCTGGTCCGGCTGCCGCTGCTGCGCCATCAGCTCGACAAGCAGCTCGGCTGGAATACCGGGGGCTATATCAGCGGCTACCGCGGCTCGCCGCTCGGCACCTACGACCAGCAATTGCAGAAGCAGGCCAAGCGGCTGGCCGAGGCCAATATCATCGTCCGCCCGGCGCTGAACGAGGACCTGGCGGCGACCGCGGTCTGGGGCAGCCAGCAGGTGGCGCTGTATGGCAACCAGACGGTCGATGGGGTCTTCGGCATCTGGTACGGCAAGGGGCCGGGCGTCGATCGCAGCGGCGATGCGCTGCGGCATGCCAATAGCGCCGGGACCGCGCCGCGCGGCGGCGTGCTGGCGCTGGCCGGCGACGATCCCTCCTGCAAGTCGTCGACCATCACCTCGGGCTGCGAATACAGCTTCATGGATGTGGAGATGCCGGTGCTGGACCCGGCCGGCGTCCAGGAGATCATGGAGTTCGGCCTGAAGGCGATCGACATGTCGCGCTTCGCCGGGCTCTGGGTCGGGATGAAATGCGTCGCCGAGACGATGGACGGCTCGGCCTCGGTGCTCGTCGATCCGGCGGCCTACTCGGCGGTGATCCCCGAGTTCGCCTTTCCATCCGATGGCGTGCACATCCGGCTGCGGGACCATGCCATCCCGCAGGAGCAGCGGCTGCGGCAGGTGAAGCTGCCGGCGGCGCTGGCCTTCGCCCGGCTGAACGGGCTGAACCCGATCGTGCTGGACAGCCCGAAGGCCCGCTTCGGCATCGCCGCGCGGGGCCGGGGCTATGCGACCCTGCGGCAGGCGCTGCACGACGCCGGCATCACCGACGAGGTCGCCCGGATGGGCGGCTTGCGGATCTGGAAGGTCGGGCTGGCCTGGCCGCTGGACCAGATCGCGGCGCGGGAATTCGCGCAGGGGCTCGAGGAAATCATGGTGGTCGAGGACCGCCGCCCGGTGATCGAGCCGCAGCTGCGCGACGCGCTCTACCATGGCACCGACCGGCCGCGGATCACCGGCAAGACCGACGAGCAGGGCCGCCGCCTGCTCTCCGACCTGACCGAGCTGGATACCGGCGCGGTGCTGCGGGCGCTGGCCGCGCGCCTGCCGGAGGCGTTGCGGACGGATCAGCTGAAGGCGCGCATCGCCGAGCTGGATGCGCTGGCCGGCCTGCAGCCGGCGCCGGTGCATGACCGCACCCCGCATTTCTGCCCAGGGTGTCCGCACAACACCTCCACGCGGGTGCCCGAGGGCAGCCATGCCATGGCCGGCATCGGCTGCCATACGCTGGCGATCTACATGGATCGCAGCACCGACCTGTTCACCCACATGGGGGCCGAGGGGATGCTGTGGCTCGGCCAGGCGCCCTTCGTCTCCGAGAAGCATATGTTCGCCAATCTCGGCGACGGCACCTATGCCCATTCGGGCAGCCTCGCCATCCGCCAGGCGATCGCGGCCAATGCCAACATCACCTACAAGATCCTGGTCAACAGCGCCGTCGCCATGACCGGCGGCCAGACGCCCGAGGGCGAGCTGGGCGTGCCGGAGATCGCGGCGCAGATGGGCGCGGAGGGCGCGGCGAAGATCGTCGTCGTCTCCGACGATCCGGAGCGGCACCAGTCCGATGCGCGGATGCCGAAGGGCACGGAGTACCGCGACCGGCGCGACCTCGATACGGTGCAGCGGGAGCTGCGCGATATTCCCGGCGTGACGGTGCTGATCTACGACCAGCAATGCGCGACGGAGCGGCGCCGCAAGCGCAAGCGTGGCACGCAGGCGGTGGCGACCAGGCGCGTGGCGATCAATCCGCGCGTCTGTGAGGATTGCGGCGATTGCTCCCGCACCTCCAACTGCCTGGCGGTGGAGCCGATCGAGACCGAGTTCGGCCGCAAGCGCGCCATCGACCAGAGCGCCTGCAACCAGGATTTGAGCTGCGTGGAGGGCTTCTGCCCCTCCTTCGTGACCCTGCTCGGCGCCGAGCCGGTGAAGAAGCCGGTGCCGCAGACGGTGACGGACCTGCCGGAGCCGGTGCGGGCCGAGCCGCGCGAGGGCGAGCCGGCCTGGAACATCCTGCTCGCCGGCGTCGGCGGGCAGGGGGTGACGGCGCTGTCCGCCATCCTCGGCATGGCCGGGCATCTGGAAGGCCGGCCGGTGCGGTCGGTCGAGATGCTGGGGCTGGCGCAGAAGGGCGGCGGCGTCTTCGGCCAGCTGCGCATCGGCCGCGTGGGGGCGGCGCCGGAGACGATCGAGGCGCCGCGCATCGGCATGGGCCAGGCCGACCTGTTGCTCTCGGCCGACATGGTGGTGGCGCAGGGGCGGACGGCGCGGCCGCTGCTCGGCGCCGACCGGACCGTCGCGGTGCTGAACGCCGATCTGCAGCCGACGGCGCAATTCGTGCTCGATACCAGCACGCGCTACGACCGGCCGGGCATGCTGGCCAGCGTGCGCAAGGCCTGCCGGGAGGTGCTGATGGTCCCCGGCGTGCAGGTGATCGAGGAAGCCTTCGGCGACCTGATCTACCTGAACGTCTGGCTGCTCGGCATCGCCTTCCAGAACGGGCTGGTGCCGCTGAGCAGCGAGGCGATCAACCGGGCGCTGGAGCTGAACGGGGCGCAGATCGAGCGCAACAAGGCGGCCTTCGCCCTGGGCCGGGCCGCGGCGCTGGCGCCGCCGCTGCCGATCTCGCCCGAGGCGGAGACGGTCGAGGCGCTGGTCGCCCGGCGCGTGGCCGACCTGACGGACTACCAGAATGCCGGCTATGCCCGCGGCTATGCCGACTTCGTCGCCAAGGTCCGCGCGACCGAGGCGCGCATCGTCCCGGGCGAGGAGCGGCTGACGCGGGCGGTGGCCAGCCAGCTCTACCGGCTCATGGCCTACAAGGACGAGTACGAGGTGGCGCGGCTGCACAACCTGCCGGAGTGGCAGGCACACCTGGCCAGCCACTTCACCGGCACCCAGCGCGTCGAGCTGAACCTGGCGCCGCCGCTGCTGGCCAAGCTGGACCCGGTGACCGGGCAGCCCCGCAAGATGGTCTTCGGCCCCTGGATGCTGAAGGCGATGGGGATGCTGCGCCATGGCAAGGCGCTGCGCGGCACCGCGCTCGACCCCTTCGGCCGCACCGAGGAGCGGCGGATGGAGCGGGCGCTGCCGGGCGAGTACCGCGCCGGCGTCGAGCGGCTGCTGGCGCTGCTGTCGACCGACAGCCATGCGGCGATCTGCACCTGGGCCGAGGCGGCGGCGGGGATCAAGGGCTATGGCCCGATCAAGGCCCGCAATGCCGCGGCGACCCGGGCCAGGATGGCGGAGCTGGAGGCGGCGGTGACGCAGCCGGTGCTGGCGATGGCGGCGGAATAGGCCGTCAGCGCCGGAACCACCACCGGCCGAGGCCCGCCAGGAGGCGGTGCCGGAGGCCGGGCGGCGGTGGCGGCGGGGCATCGTCGGAGTCGCAGCGCAGCCGGTCGGGCAGGCTGGCGATGACCGCCTCCGGCCCCGCCACGGTCCAGAGCAGGATGCAGCAGCCGCAGCCCTCCTGCTCCGAGACATAGGTGAGGCGGCTGGCCGAGTGCTCCAACCACGCCTCGGCCGCCGCGCAATCCTCGGGGATATCGACCTGGGCGATGATGCCGATCCGGCGTATCCCCGGCGATGGGGCGCCGGGCGGCTCGGCGGGTGCCATGGTGCGGTCCTCGGGGATCGGGTGGCGATACTCCCGGCCGTGCCCCATCGACGTCAAGGCTGACCCTCGTGGCGCTGGACGGCGCCGCCCCGAGGGGAGGATACCGCTACGAGGAGGAACGACATGCCGCTGGAACAGGCCTTCGAACTGCCGGAAGCGACGCGGGAGCTGCGCGAGACGGCGCTGGGCTTCGCCATGGACACCCTGGCGCCGCATGCCCTGGACTGGGACCAGGCGCGGCATTTCCCGGTCGAGGAGATGCGGGCCGCCGCCGCCCTGGGCATGGCAGCGCTGTACGTGCGGGAGGAATCGGGCGGCGCGGGCCTGAGCCGGCTGGATGCGGCGGTGGTGTTCGAGGCGCTGGCGATGGGCTGCCCCACCGTGTCGGCCTATCTGTCGATCCACAACATGGTCGCCTGGATGATCGACCGCTTCGGCAACGATGCGCAGCGGGCGCGGTACCTTCCCGAACTGATCCCGATGCGGATGGTCGCCAGCTATGCGCTCACCGAGCCGGGCTCGGGCTCCGATGCCGCGGCGCTGCGGACCCGGGCGGTGCGGGACGGCGACCACTACGTGCTGGACGGGACCAAGCAATTCATCTCGGGCGCCGGGGTCTCCGACCTGTACCTGACCATGGTGCGGACCGGCGGCGAGGGGCCGGGCGGCGTCTCCGCGCTGCTGATCCCGAAGGAGACGCCGGGGCTGAGCTTCGGGGCGAATGAGAAGAAGATGGGTTGGAATGCCCAGCCGACCCGTTCCGTGATCTTCGACGGCGCCCGGGTGCCGGCGGAGGCGCTTCTCGGCGAGGAAGGGCAGGGCTTCCGCTTCGCCATGGCCGGGCTGGATGGCGGGCGGCTGAACATCGCGGCCTGCTCGCTCGGCGGGGCACAGGCGGCGGTGGACAAGGCGCTGGCCTATGTCCAGGAACGCCGGGCCTTCGGCAAGGCGGTGGCGGATTTCCAGAATACCCAGTTCCGCTTGGCCGACATGCGGACCGAGCTGGAGGCCTGCCGCACCCTGCTGTGGCGGGCCTGCGCCAAGCTGGACGCCAGGGCACCGGATGCCACCGCCTTCTGCGCCATGGCCAAGCGTTTCGTGACGGATACCTGCCACAAGGTGGCCGACGACGCGCTGCAGCTGCTCGGCGGCTATGGCTACCTGGCGGAATACGGGATCGAGAAGATCGTCCGCGACCTGCGGGTGCATCGCATCCTGGAGGGGACGAACGAGGTGATGCGGCTGATCATCGCGCGGTCGATGCTCGGGCGGCGCTGAAAAAGGCTTGCGCGAGGGGCGCCGGGACGCGCAGATAATCGGTATGATCCGTTATCGATCGATCGCCGTCCTGATGGTTGCCCTGGCCTTGCCGGAGGCGGCGCTGGCGCAGCACCAGCCCGTGGTGGTGCCGGCGGAGGCGAGCGTGGTCATTCCCGCCCGGGGCGCGGCGCCGCTGGGGCAGCCGCCGGCGGTGCGGCGGGTCCGGCGCAGCTACGGCCTGCCGATGGCGCCGCCGCAGCCGGATGTCTCGCCCTTGCTGGTGGCCCTGCCGCTGGGGGCCGCCGCGGCGCTGCTGGCGGCGACGCTTTCCAGCGGCAACGGCGGTGGGGGTGGCGTCTCGGCGCCGTCCCGGACGCGCTGAGGGCGTCAGTCCCGCTCGGCCAGGGCGAAGACGCGGAGGGCGCTGGCGAGCGGCTGGTCCGTCGGCATCCGGGCGGTATCGATCGCCGTCACCAGCCCGGCCAGGCTATGGCCGCGCCGGGCGGCGACGGCTTCCAGCACCGCCCAGAATTCCGGCTCCAGCGCCACCGAGGTGCGGTGGCCGGCAAGCTGGAAGCTGCGTTTCCGCAGGTGGCCGGCTTCAGCCATCCAGCGTCGCGCCGGGGGCGACCATGTCCTCCGGCCGGACCCAGCGGTCGAAATCCTCCGGCGTGACGAAGCCGAGCTTGTCGGCCGCATCGCGCAGGGTGAGGTTCTCGGCCAGCGCCTTCTTGCCGATGGCGACGGCCTTGTCGTAGCCGATGCGTGGGTTCAGCGCGGTCACCAGCATCAGCGATTTCGCCAGGTTCTCGGCGATGCGCTCGCGGTTCGGCTCCAGCTTCAGGACCATGTGCTCGGCGAAGCTCTCGGAGACATCGGCCAGCAGGGTCGCCGATTGCAGCACGGCGAAGATGATGACCGGCTTGAAGACGTTGAGCTCGAGGTGACCCTGGGCGCCGGCGACGGTGACGGTGGTGGTGTTGCCCATGACCTGGGCGGCGACCATGGTCATCGCCTCCGACTGGGTCGGATTGGTCTTGCCCGGCATGATGCTGCTGGACAGGCCATCGGCCGGCACCACCAGCTCGGAGAAGCCGGAGCGCGGGCCGCTGCCGAGCAGGCGGATGTCGTTGGCGATCTTGTTCAGCGAGACGGCGATGGTGTTCATCACCCCCTGCAGCTCGACGAAGGCGTCATGCGCGCCCATGCCCTCGAACTTGTTCGGATTGGGGGTGAAGGCGAGGCCGGCGCGCTCGGCCAGGATCTCGCAGAAGACCTTATCGAAGTCGGCATGGCGGTTGAGGCCGGTGCCGACCGCGGTGCCGCCCTGGGGGACCGAGAGCAGCCGCGGCATCACGCCGCGCAGCCGCTCGATCCCGAGTTCGACCTGCCGCGCCCAGCCGCCGAATTCCTGGCCGAGGGTGACCGGCACCGCATCCATCAGATGGGTGCGGCCGATCTTGATGATGTCGGCCCATTCCTCCGACCGGCGCCAGAGCGCGGCATGGAGATGGCCGAGTGCCGGGATGAGGCGCCCCTCCACCGCCTCGGCGGCGGCGATGTGCATCATGGTGGGGAAGTTGTCGTTCGAGGATTGGCCGCGGTTGACGTGGTCGTTCGGATGCACCGGCTTGCGGCTGCCCAAGGGGGAGCCCAGCAGCTCGTTGGCGCGGTTCGAGATGACCTCGTTGGCATTCATGTTGGTCTGGGTGCCGGAGCCGGTCTGCCAGACGGGCAGCGGGAAGTCGGCGTCGCGCAGCCCGTCGGCGATTTCCTGCGCCGCCTCGCGGATCGGGCCGGCGAGGTCGCCAGCGAGTTCGCCGAGGCGTTCGTTGGCCTCGGCGCAGGCCCATTTGTGCAGGCCGACGGCGCGGATCAGCAGGGGCGGGAAATGCTCCGTGCCGATGCGGAACAGGCGGCGGGCGCGTTCCGTCTGCGGCCCCCAGTAGCGCTCGGCGGCGATGTCGATGCTGCCGAGGCTATCGGTTTCGGTACGGGTTCCGCCAGCGGAGCCCTGGGCGGTTTCGGTGCGGGTATCGGCCATGGGGGCATTCCTCTGCGATGGGGGGTCGCAGAGGTCAACGTGGGTCAGGCCCGAAGGATGTTCCAGGGCGTCAGGTGGAGTAGCTGGAGACCTCGATCAGGTTGCCCTCGGGGTCGCGGCAATAGACCGAGCCCATGGCGCCGAGGGCGCCGGTGCGGGTGACCGGACCGGCCTCGATCCGCACGCCGCAGGCATGGAATTGGCCGACGATCTCCTCCGGCGCCACGGCGACGATGAAGCAGAGGTCCTGGGTGCCGGCGGCCAGCACCTCGGCCGCCAGCCAATCCTCCTGCGGGACGCCGACCGGGCGCAGGTTGATCTTCTGGCCGCCGAATTTCAGCGCGATGCGGGGCGGGGAGCCGAAATCCTCCCGCTCCATGCCGAGGACGCGCTGGTACCAGGAGGCCATGACCTCCACGTCGCGGCAATTGATGACGAGGTGGTCCAGCCGGTCGACCGCGAAGCGCATCAGGTGGATCCCTTGGGCAGGCGGGCGGTGACCTCGATCTCGATGCGCATGGCGTCGGTCTGCAGCCCGGCGTGGATCAGCGTGGAGGCGGGCTTTGCCGTGCCGAGGTAGCGCTTGATGACGGGCCAGCAGGGCTCCCAGTCGGCGCGGTTCGGCACGATGAAGAGCACGCGGACCACGTCGTCCAGGCTGCAGCCGGCCTGGGCCAGTGCCTTGGCGATGTTCTCGAAGCACTGGGTCGCCTGGCCGACGACGTCGTCCACGATGGTCATCGTCGCGTAGTCGTAGCCGGTGGTGCCGGAGCACCAGACATGGTCGCCATCGACCACGGCGCGGGAGTAGCCGATTTCCTCCTCGAACTTCGAGCCGGAGGAGATATGGACGCGGGCCATCATTCGAGCCCTTCGTAGAAGTCGTTGCCCTTGTCGTCGACGACGATGAAGGCGGGGAAGTCCTCGACCTCGATCTTCCAGACCGCTTCCATGCCGAGCTCGGGATACTCCAGCACCTCGACCTTGCGGATGCAGTCTTGCGCCAGCCGGGCGGCGGGGCCGCCGACGCTGCCGAGGTAGAAGCCGCCATACTGCTTGCAGGCGTTCAGCACCGCCTTGCTGCGGTTGCCCTTGGCAAGCATGACCAGCGAGCCGCCGGCGGCTTGGAAGCCGGCGACGTAGCTGTCCATGCGCCCGGCCGTGGTCGGGCCGAAGCTGCCGGTGGCGAAGCCGGCCGGCGTCTTGGCCGGGCCGGCGTAGTAGACCGGGTGGTCCTTGATGTAGTCGGGCAGGCCGAGCCCGGCGTCGATCCGCTCCTGCAGCTTGGCATGGGCGATGTCGCGGGCGACGACCACGGTGCCGGTGAGCGAGACGCGGGTCTTCACCGGGTGCTTTGAGAGCTCCGCCCGGATGGCCGCCATCGGCTGGTTCAGGTCGATCCGCACCACGTCGCCGCCGAGGACCTCATCGGTCGCGGCCGGCAGGAATTGCGCCGGGTCGTGCTCGAGCTGCTCGAGGAAGACGCCCTCGGGGGTGATCTTCGCCTTGATCTGCCGATCGGCCGAGCAGGAGACGCCGATGCCGATGGGCAGCGAGGCGCCATGGCGGGGCAGCCGGACGATGCGGACGTCGTGGCAGAAGTACTTGCCGCCGAACTGCGCGCCGATGCCGAGGTTCTGGGTCAGCTTGTGGACCTCAGCCTCCAGCGCCGGGTCGCGGAAGGCATGGCCGGAGCGGTCGCCCTCGGTCGGCAGGCTGTCCAGCCAGCGGGTGGAGGCGAGCTTCACCGTCTTCAGCGTGGTCTCGGCGCTGGTGCCGCCGATGACGATGGAGAGGTGGTAGGGCGGGCAGGCGCTGGTGCCCAGCGTCTTGATCTTCTCATCGAGGAAGGCGAGCAGCTTCGGCTTGTTCAGCACCGCGCGGGTCTGCTGGAACAGGAAGGTCTTGTTGGCCGAGCCGCCGCCCTTCAGCACGAACATCAGGTGCAGCTCGTCGGCGTGGTGCTCGCCGGGCTGGGCCATGATGGAGAAGTCGACGGGGAGGTTGTTGCCGGTATTCACCTCCTCGAACATGTTCAGCGGCGCCATCTGGGAATAGCGCAGGTTGGTCTCGGTATAGGTGCGGTGGACGCCGTAGCTCAGCGCCTCCTCCTCGTCGCCCTCGACCCAGACGCGCTGGCCCTTCTTGCCGAAGACGATGGCGGTGCCGGTGTCCTGGCACATCGGCAGCACGCCGCCGGCGGCGATATTGGCGTTCTTCAGCAGGTCGAGCGCGACGAAGCGGTCGTTCGCCGAGGCCTCCGGGTCCTGCAGGATCTTGGCGAGCTGGGCCAGGTGCCCCGGGCGCAGCAGGTGGGAGACATCCTTGCAGGCCTGGAGGGCGAGCTCCTCGAGCGCCTTGGGGCTGATCTTGAGGACGGTCTTGCCTTCGACCTGGAGGCTCGAGACGCCGTCGATCGGCAGCTTGCGCCAGGGCGTCGCATCCTCGCCGAGCGGGAACATCGGGCTGTAGAGGAAGCCCGAGGGGCGGGTCGGCGGGGAAACCGGGCCGGCGTCGGTATCGGGCGGCGGCGCGAGGGCGGTGTCTTCGGTGGGGGTCACGGGCGGGTCTCCGCACAGGGGCGCCACGGGTGCATCGGCGGCGCAATCGGCTGTGCGGGGCTTACCCCAGGCGCGGGTTCAAGCCAACCGTCGCGCCCGTCCTTGTGGTGTCAGTCGCGGGCCGGGCGGCGGCGGAAGGCGTCGAGGCTGACGACCTGCGGGCCGGCGGCCGCGGCGGGAGCCTCGGGCTCCGGCTCGGCGGCGGCTTCCGGCATGGCGGCCTGGAAGCGCAGGCCGAAGCGGACATGCGGGTCGGCGAAGGCGGTGAGGGCGCGGAAGGGGACGGTGAGCATGGCGGGGACGCCGCCGAAGGACAGGCCGACGGAGAAGCAGCCGGTGCCGCGGTCCACCGCGAGGTCCCAGAATTTGTGCTGCAGGACGATGGTCATTTCCTGCGGATAGCGGGCCCGGAGATGGCCGGGGATGCTGACGCCGGGAAAGTCGGTACGGAAGGTGAGATAGAAGTGGTGGTCGCCGGGCAGGCCCTGTTTCGCGACATGGGTCAGCGCGTCCTGCACGACGGCGCGCAGCGCTTCTTCGGTCCACAGGGCGTAAGGCATTTGGCTATCTGGCCGGGCCGGCGAATCGCTCATGAATCGAACTCCCCTCGCTCATATAAATCAAATGCCTTCAATCACGGAAGTGGGAGCCTTCGTTTATTTTGGATCAACGATGAAATAATGGGAAAGTGGGGGGCTTCTGTTGCCCGGTGCCCCCCGAACCGCGCTTACCTATTCCTAGGCAGCGAGTGCGACAGCCTCACGGCTGTTATCGTTCGCACTTAGAATCGGCCCGATGACGGCGGAACCATGCCGGGCAAAAGCGGCTTCTTTACCACGCGCGTCGAGCCTGTTTCGTCCCCGGAACGCTTCTCGTCTTGCGACGGAGGAGCACTGGTGGAGACGCCGGGCACTGCCCCCGGGTCCGCAACGATTATTCCAAGCCGTGTTTATCACCATAGACGCCGAAGCGACCCGGCTTAGTTACGTGGTATCGGCGTGGCTTTCGAGGTCTATCCGCACGCACGTTGTCGAGAGTGGCCAGGCGATGCATCCGGGCCACAGTTCGACGGCGGCACGACAGATCCAGTGTGAGATCGTCCTGGGCGAAGGCCGTCCCGCTGGGTAAAACGCCGCCATGGCCCTTACCCCGATTCAGCGCGATGAAATCGCCGCCGCCCGCGCGGCCGAGCATACCACCCGCCGCCCCACCGTCCCGGCCCTCGAGGCCCTGCTGTTCCAGGCCATGCCGGTGCTGGACCATGGCTTCGTCCGGGTGGTGGACTACATGGGCGACGATGCGGCGGTGGTGCAGGCCGCCCGGGTTTCCTATGGCCGCGGCACACGGGCGGCGAACGAGGACCGCGGGCTGATCCGCTACCTGATGCGGCATCGCCACAGCACGCCCTTCGAGATGTGCGAGATCAAGTACCACGTGAAGCTGCCGATCTTCATCGCGCGGCAGTGGATCCGCCATCGCACCGCCAACGTGAATGAATATTCCGCCCGCTATTCCATCCTCGACCGGGAATTCTACCTCCCCGCGCCGGACCAGCTCGCCGCCCAGTCCAGCGACAACCGCCAGGGCCGCGGCGCGGTGCTGGCCGGGGAGGAAGCGGCGGCGGTGCTGGACCTGCTGCGCCGGGATGCGATGCAGACCTACGACCACTATGCCTGGATGCTGAACGAGGATGCCCAGGGCGAACCGGTGGACCCCGGCCGGCAGGGGCTGGCGCGCGAATTGGCGCGGATGAACCTGACCCTGAACACCTATACCCAGTGGTACTGGAAGACCGACCTGAACAACCTGCTGCACTTCCTGTCGCTGCGGGCGGATTCGCATGCCCAATACGAGATCCGCGTCTATGCCGAGGCCATGCTGGAGACGGTGAAGGCCTGGGTCCCCGCCTGCCATGCCGCCTTCCTCGACTACCGCATGGGCGCGGCGACGCTCTCGGCGGGCATGCTGGCGGTGGTGCGCCGCCTGCTGGCCGGGGAGGACGTGCCGCAGCAGGGCAGCGGCCTGTCCAAGCGCGAGTGGCGGGAGCTGATGGAGACGCTGGGCCGTCCCGTGGCATGACCCCGGACCGCGCGGCCGCCATCCTGGACTTCCTGGCCCTGGCCGACCGGCTGAAGCAGGTGGAACGGCGTGGCCGCGTGGTGCTGGCCGACGGGACCACCCGGCGGGAGAATTCGGCCGAGCATAGCTGGAACCTGGCGCTGGTCGCCCTGCTGCTGCATGGCGAGATGGCGGAGCCGGTCGACCTGGCGCGGGCGCTGAGCATGGCGGCGGTGCATGACCTGGTCGAGATCGAGGCCGGCGATACCTATGCCTATGACCCGGCCGGGCAGGCGACCGCCGCGGCGCGGGAGGCGGCGGCGGCCGATGTGGTCTTCGGTGCGCTGCCGGCGGAGCTGGGT
Organism: Belnapia sp. AC561; assembly: GCF_979252845.1. Classification (NCBI taxonomy): domain Bacteria; kingdom Pseudomonadati; phylum Pseudomonadota; class Alphaproteobacteria; order Acetobacterales; family Roseomonadaceae; genus Belnapia; species Belnapia sp. AC561. The sequence goes on along the minus strand of NZ_CEEDBP010000007.1, from coordinate 160,625 downwards.
GGCCGGCTGCGCGGGCTCTGGGAGGAATTCGAGGCGGGCGAGACGGCCGAGGCCCGCTTCGCCACGGCCTGCGACCGGATGCAGGGCTTCATGCAGAACGTGCTCAGCGGCGGGCAGGCCTGGCGGGACCATGGCGTCAGCGCCGCGGCGACGGCGCCGCGGATGGGGCCGGCCATGGCGGTGGACCCGGTCTTCGCCAGCCTGATCGGCCGGCTCTACGACCGGGCCGAGGGGATGTTCGGCGAATGAGCGGCGCGGCCCGCCCGGCAGCGAAGCCCCGCACCACGCGGGCGCCGGCGCGGCCTCCGGGCCGGGCGACGCCGCCGCGGAAGGCGGCCCGGGCCGGCGTGGATGATTCGCCGCTGGCGGGGTGGCGGCGCTGGCTCTGGGTCGGCATCCTGGTCTTCGCGGTGATGATCGGCCTGCCGCTGGCGCATGCGCTGTTCGGGGAGGTGGTGGCCCTGCTGGGCGGAATGCTGCTGCTGGGCTTCCTGATCGGGCGCTGGACGGCGCCGCGGCGGTGACGGTTCTCGTCTTCGGCTCCGTCGTCGCCGACCTCGTCTTCGCCCTGCCGGAATTGCCGGTGCCGGGGCATACCGTCCTGGGGCCGGGTTATCAGGCGCTGCCGGGCGGCAAGGGGGCGAACCAGGCCTGTGCCGCAGCCCTCGATGGCGCCGCCGTGGCCTTCGCCGGCGCGGTCGGTGCCGATCCGCTGGCCGAGGTGGCGCTTGCCGGGATGCGTGCTGCCAAGGTCGACCTCGGCCGCCTCGCCGTCGTGGCCGCGCCCACCGCCTGCGCCGCAGTCTGCGTGGACCCGGCCGGGCACAACCAGATCGCGGTCGGCAGCGGCGCCAACCTGCTGGCCAGGGCGGCGCAGGTGGAGGATGCGGCGCTGACGCCGGCGACCATCCTGCTGCTGCAGATGGAGGTGGACCCGGTGGAGACCGCGGCGCTGATCCGGCGCGCCCGGGCCCGCGGCGCCCGCATCCTCCTCAACCTCGCCCCGGCCGCGGCCCTGCCGGCGGAGGCGCTGCGATCGCTCGACCTGCTGGTGGCGAATGAGCATGAGGCGGCTTGGCTCGCCGCACGGCTCGGCTGCGGCGCCGGGCCGGCGGCGCTGCGCGCGGTGCTGGGAATCGACGTCGCGGTGACGCTGGGGGAGGCGGGGGCGGCGGTTGCCACCGCCGCGGGGCTGCTGCGGATTGCCGCCTTTCCGGTGCCGGTGGTGGATACCACCGGGGCCGGGGATGCCTGGTGCGGCGTGCTGGCCGCGGCGCTGGACCGCGGGCTGCCGCTGCCCGAGGCGCTCCGCCGCGCCAGCGCCGCCGGGGCCTTGGCCTGCACCCGCCCCGGCGCCGCCATGCCGCGGCGGGCCGAGACGGATGCGTTGCTGGGCTGAGCGGCTACTCGACCACGAAGCGCGGGCCGGCCGGGGCTTCCGCCCCGTTCAGCTTGGCCCAGAGCCGGGCGGCGATGGCGCGGTAGGTCGCCGCCTCCTCCGTCTCGGGGCGGGAGGCGACGATCGGGGTGCCGGCATCGGCCAGCAGCCGGATGTCGAGCTTCAGCGGCAGCTCGCCGAGGAATTCGACGCCCATCTTCGCCGCCTCGGCCCGCGCCCCGCCATGGCCGAACAGGTCGGCACGGTCACCGCACTTGGGGCAGCAGTAGTAGGACATGTTCTCGATCACCCCGAGGACGGGGACATTGACCTTCTCGAACATCTTCACCCCGCGCCGGGCGTCGATCAGCGCCACGTCCTGGGGTGTGGAGACGATGACGGCGCCGGCCAGCGGCACCCGCTGCGACATGGTCAGCTGGGCATCGCCGGTGCCGGGCGGCATGTCCACCACCATGATGTCGAGCTCGCCCCAGGTGACCTGGCCCATGAGCTGCTCGAGCGCGCCCATGACCATCGGGCCACGCCAGATCATCGCGGTCTCCTCCTCGACCAGGAAGCCGATGGACATGGCCTTCAGCCCCCAGCGGGCGATGGGGATGATCTTCTGGCCCTCGGTCCGGGGCTTCTCACGGGTGCCGAGCATCTGCGGCAGGGAGGGGCCGAAGATATCGGCATCCAGCAGCCCGACCTTCAGGCCCTGCGCGGCCAGCGCCACCGCGAGGTTGACCGCGGTGGTGGATTTGCCGACGCCGCCCTTGCCGGAGGCCACGGCGACAATTTTCTTCACGTCCGGCAGCAGCATGGCGCCCTGCCCGGCGGGGGCCTTGGCTGGCGCGCGCGCGGGGCCATGCGCATGCGGCGCGGCGGTGCCGGCGCCGCCCGGCTTCGGCCCCTGCGGATCCCGGTGCGCGGTCAGCACCGCGGTCGCGCTGAGCACGCCGGCCACGCCAGCCGCCGCTTTCTCGGCTGCGAGCCGAAGCGGTTCCATCTCCCGTGCCCGCTCGCGCGGGATGGCGAGGGCGAATTGCACCAGCCCATCCCGCGCCGCCAGGCCCTGCACCATGCCCGATTCCACCACGTCCTGGCCCGTCGCCGGGTCCCGGACGGAGCGCAGGGCAGCCCGCACCGCATCGACCAGTTGTTCGCCCATCGCTTGAAAAGCCCCCCGTTCCCGACAATATCGCGCCCGCCAGGGCGCTGTGCAGCGTGCGGGCACCCGTCGCCCGGCCGGGCGTGTCATATGGCCGGGCGCCGCCCTGCATCCAGCCCCCAACGTGCCGCATCGGCGCGGCCAGGGCCATGCAGCGGCGGGCCGAATAAACGACCAGCGGAGGCCGAACCAAACGATGGCGCTGAACAACGGCGGACCCAGCCCCTGGGGAAACCCCCGACCGGGCGGGCCGTGGGGTACACCCCCACCCGGACCACCGGGCGGCGGTCGCGGACCTGGTGGTCCCGGTGGCCCGGGACCTGACCTCGACGAGCTGATCCGCAAGGCGCAGGAATGGCTGCGCACCACGCTGTTTCTCCCGGGGACCGGGGGGACGGGCGGCAGCGGCCGGGCGCTGGCGATCCTCGCCGTGCTGGCGCTGGGCGCCTGGGGGGCCAGCGGCATCTACCGGGTCCAGCCGGATGAGCTGGGCGTGGTGCTGCGCTTCGGCGCCTACCATCACCGGGACGAGCCCGGCCTGAACTACCACATGCCCTGGCCGATCGAGGTCGCCGAGACGCCGCGCGTCACGACCGAGAACCTGGTCTTCATCGGCTTCCGCTCCGGCGACCCGAGCGCGCCCCGGGCCGGGACCGGCCGCGACGTGCTCGAAGAATCGCTGATGCTGACCGGCGACGAGAATATCATCGACATCGATTTCGTCGTCCGCTGGCGCATCGGCAGCGCGCCGGACTTCCTGTTCAATACCCGCAATCCGGAGGTCACCATCAAGTCGGCCGCCGAGAGCATGATGCGGGAGGTGATCGGCCGCACCCCGATCCAGCCGGCGCTGACCGAGGCGCGTGGCCAGATCGAGACGCAGGTGGCCCAGGGCACCCAGGCGATCCTCGACCAGTACAAGGCCGGCGTGGTCATCACCCAGGTCCAGCTGCAGAAGGTGGATCCCCCCGCGGCGGTCATCGAGGCCTTCCGCGACGTGCAGCGCGCCGCCGCCGACAAGGAGCGCCAGCGCAACGAGGCCGAGGCCTACCGCAACGACATCATCCCCCGCGCCCGCGGCGAGGCGGAGCGCATGATGCAGGAAGCCCAGGGTTTCCGGGACAGCCAGGAGGCCCGTGCCCGCGGTGAGGCGACCCGCTTCATCAGCGTGCTGAGCGCCTATCAGCAGGCCCAGGACATCACCATGCGGCGCCTGTATCTCGAGACCATGGAGGACATCCTGCGGCGCAACCCGAAGGTCATCGTGGATGACCGGCTGCAGGGGCTGGTGCCCTTCCTGAACCTGACCGAGCAGCCGCAGCGCCAGCGGCCGGCGACGCCGCCCGCGACATCGGCCGCGCCGATGCTGCAGACGCCGCGGACGACCCAGGGAGGGACGCCGCGATGAACCGCGCCGTCATCGCAGCCGTCGTGCTGCTCGCCCTGCTGTTCGCCACCGCCTCCTCGCTGTTCACGGTGCATCAGACCCAGCAGGTGCTGATCACCCAGTTCGGCGAGCCGCGGCGGGTGGTGCGCGAGCCGGGCCTGAACATGAAGGTCCCCTTCATCCAGACCGTGATCAGCTTCGACCGCCGGCTGCTGGACTTCGATGCCCAGGGGCAGGAGGTCATTCTCGGCGACCAGCGACGGATCGTGGTGGATACCTTCACCCGCTACCTGATCACCGATCCGCTGCGCTTCTACCAGACGGTGGGCGCGACGGAGAACGGCATCCGGCTGCGGCTTGGGCCGATCGTCTCCTCGACGTTGCGGAACACGCTCGGCAGCGAGACCCTGCTGGCGGTGCTTTCGGCGGACCGCGCCCGGATCATGGGTGAGATCCGCCAGCGGGTGAACACGGAGGCACGCTCTTTCGGGATCGAGGTGACGGATGTCCGCATCCGCCGCGCCGACCTGCCGGAGGAGAATACCCAGGCCATCCTGTCGCGCATGCAGTCGGAGCGCGAACGCGTCGCCCGGGAGCAGCGCGCCGAGGGTGCCGAGCAGGCCCAGCGCATCCGCGCGGCGGCCGAGCGCGACCGCACCGTGCTGCTCGCCGAGGCGCAATCGCAGGCGGAAATCCTGCGCGGCCAGGGCGAGCAGACCGCCATCCGGATCTTCGCGGATGCCTACAAGCGGGACCCGGAGTTCTTCCAGTTCACCCGGACCATGCAGGCGATGCGGGAGGCCTTCTCGGATGGCGAAACGCGGCTGCTGCTGAGCCCGGAGAGCGACTTCTTCAAATACTTCCGCAGCATCCCGACCGCCACCCGGCCGGATGCCGCGGCGACGCCGGTGCCGCCGCCAGCTGCCCCTACGGCGGTGACGCCGCCGGCTGCCCCCACGGCAGCACCGGCGGAGGCGCCTCCGGCCGAGCCGGCCGCGCGGCCCTGACGGCAGGACGGGGGTGCGGCGCCGGGTCGCACCCCCATCTCCGGCTGGCGCATTAGGCGCCGCAACCCAGATGCCCTATCTTCGCTATCAAGCCGCCCGGCGGGAGGCATGCGCTTCCCCCTTCGCACTCGAGGTGTCCCCGATGCGCCCATCCTACCCCCGTCTTGCCGTTCCGCTGGCCGCTCTGCTCGTTGCCCTGCCGCTGTCGCCCCGGGCGCAGCCCGCCATTACCGCCCCGCCCACCAGCGCCCCCCCGGCCGATTCCGGGGCGCCGCAAGCCGTGCCGATGCGCGATGCGCCGCAATCCTTCGCCCCCCTGGCGCGGCAGCTGCTGCCGGCGGTGGTGAATATCTCGACCACCCAGAATGTCGCCGCCCGGGCCAATCGGCCGGATGCGCCGGAGGTGCCGCAGGCTCCGCCGGGCAGCCCCTTCGAGGAATTCTTCCGCGACTTCTTCAACCGCAACCGCCCCGGCCAGCCGGGCGGGCCGGGCGCCGGCCCCGAGCAGCAGCGGCCGCGCCGGGCGCAGTCGCTCGGGTCGGGCTTCATCATCGATACCAGCGGCATCGTGGTGACGAACAACCACGTCATCGACGGCGCCGACGAGATCAACGTCATCCTGCAGGACAACACGAGCATCCGGGCGGAGCTGCTGGGGACCGACCCGCGCACCGACCTCGCGGTGCTGCGGATCAAGACCGACAAGCCGCTGCATGCGGTGCAGTTCGGCGACAGCGACACGGCGCAGGTCGGCGACTGGGTGCTGGCGATCGGCAATCCCTTCGGCCTCGGCGGGACCGTGACGGCGGGCATCGTCTCGGCCCGCGGCCGCGACATCCGCCAGGGCATGTACGACGACTTCATCCAGACCGACGCGGCCATCAACCGCGGCAATTCCGGCGGTCCGCTGTTCAACCTGGAAGGCAAGGTCGTCGGCATCAATACCGCCATCTACTCGCCCTCCGGCGGGTCGATCGGCATCGGCTTCTCCATCCCTTCCAACCTGGCGCGCAACATCACCGCGCAGCTGCGGGATGGCGGCAAGGTGCGGCGCGGCTGGCTCGGCGTGAACATCCAGCAGGTGACCGACGAGATCGCCGAGAGCCTTGGCCTGACCGGCGGTGGCCGCGGCGCCCTGGTGGCGCGGGCGCAGGAGGATGGTCCGGCGGCGGCGGGCGGCATCCGCAACGGCGATGTCATCCTGCGCTTCAACGGGCAGGAAGTGCGGGAGATGCGGATGCTACCGCGCATCGTGGCCGAGACGGCGGTCGGCAAGCCGGCCCCGGTGGTGGTCTGGCGCGATGGCAAGGAGCAGACCCTGAACGTGACGGTGGGCGAGCTGCCGGCCGAGCCGCAGCAGGCCGCGGCGACGCCGGCGCCGGCCAATCGTCCGACCGAACTGTCGGGCCTCGGCCTGCGGGTCGGCCCGATCTCGCCCGAGGCGCGGGAGCGCTTCAGCCTGAAGGCGGAGCAGCGCGGCGTGGTCATCATGGAAGTGGCCCCCGACAGCCCCGCCGCCGAGCGCGAGCTGCGCCCCGGCGACGTGATCGTCGAGGTCCAGCAGGAGCGGGTGAACACGCCGCAGGAGGTGGTGGCCCGGCTGGAGGCGCTGCGCCGGCAGAACCGGCCGAGCGCGCTGCTGCTGATCGAGACGGCGCAGGGCCAGCGCTTCGTGCCGCTGCGGCTGCGGGGCGAGCGCGGCAGCCCGGGCTGAAGCAGGGCGGGGCCGGGTGACCGGCCCCGGTCGTCAGGCGGCGGCGGGAAACCGCCCCGCCCGGCAGCGCATCATCGGCTGCACCCGCTGGCCGAAATCCTCCATCCCGGCCAGGAAATCGTCGAAGACCAGCATGATGCCGCTGGTCCCCGGCACCGATGCCGCCTCGTCCAGCAGCCTGGCGACGGTGGCGTAGGAGCCGACCAGCAGGCCCATGTTGAAATTCACCGCCGATTTGGCCTTGGCCATCCAGCGGGCGGTGGAGGTCTCGTCCGCCGTGGTATCCGCGCCGGCCTGCTCGGTCAGCCAGGCGACGGCCTCCAGGTCCACGCCGTCCCGGTAGTGCTCCCAACGGGCCAGGGCCGCCTCGTCCGTCTCGGCGGCGATGACCATGTAGAGGACATAGGCGCCACAGTCCCGGCCGGTTCGTGCGGTCGCCTCGACCAGCCGGGCGACATTGGGCGCGGTCTGCATCGGGTCGTTCACCCCGGCGCCGGCACAGAAATTATAGTCGCCGTGGTCGGCCGCGAATTGGATGCCGGTGGGGCTCTGCCCGGCGCAGACGACCTTGACCGCGCCTTTCGGCCTGGGGCTGACGCGGCAATCCTGCATCTGGAAGAACCGGCCATCCAGGTCGCAGCGGCCGGTGGCCCAGAGGTCGCGCAGGATCTGCACATATTCGGCGCAATAGGCATAGCGCCGGGCGAAATGCTCCGCCCCGGGCCAGAGGCCCATCTGGTCGTATTCCGCCTGCTGCCAACCGGAGACGATGTTCACCCCGAAGCGTCCGCCTGAGATGTCGTCGATGGTCGCGGCCATGCGCGCCACGATCGCCGGCGGGAGGGTGAGCACCGCGACCGAGGCATAGAGCCGGATGCGGGACGTGACCGCGGCCAGCCCGGCCATCAGGGTGAAGCTTTCGAGGTTGTGGTCCCAGAACTCGCTGGCGCCGCCGAAGCCGCGCAGCTTGATCATGTAAAGGGCGAAGTCGAAGCCATAGGCCTCGGCCTTCTGCACCACGGCGCGGTTGAGGTCGAAGCTCGGCATGTACTGCGGCGCGGTGGTCGAGATCAGCCAGCCGTTGTTGCCGATGGGAATGAAGACCCCGATGTCCATGCTGCCTCTCCCGCACTGCCGCGGGGGAGGCAGGCAAGCCTCATGCCGCGACGATCTCGGCCGCGCGGTAGCCCTGGGCGAACAGCAGGGCGCGCAGGTCGGCATGGTCCACCCGGGCGCGGGCGGCGGCGGCCACCACCGGCTTGGCCCGCCAGGCGACGCCGAGGCCGGCGGCCTGCAGCATGGCGAGGTCGTTGGCGCCATCGCCCACCGTCAGCGCCGCGGTCAGCGGCAGGCCGTGCTCGGCGGCGAGGCGCTTCAGGGTCGCCAGCTTGGCATCGCGGTCGAGGATCGGCTCGCCCACCGTGCCGGCCAGCTTGCCATGGGACAGGTTCAAGGTGTTGGAGTAGTGGGCATGGAACCCCAACCGCTCCGCCACCCGCCCGGTGAACCAGGTGAAGCCGCCCGAGACGATGGCGCAATGCGCGCCGTTCGCCCGCATGGTGGCGACCAGCGCCTGGGCGCCGGGGGTGATCTCGGTCGCCGCCCAGGTCTGCTCCAGCGCGCTTTCGTCCAGGCCCTTCAGCATGCCGACGCGCTCGATCAGCGCGGCGCGGAAGTCCAGCTCGCCGTTCATCGAGCGGCGGGTGATCTCGGCGATCTTGTCCTTCAGCCCGGCGAATGCGGCCATTTCGTCGAGCGTCTCGGTGGTGACGATGGTGCTGTCCATGTCCGCCAGCAGAAGCTGCTTGCGGCGGCCTTCGGCTGCGGTGGCGATGGCATCGACCGGGACTTCGCCCAGCGCGGCCCGGGCGGCCGCGATGGCCTGTTCCGGGGCGAGGCTGGTGAAGGGAAGGTCGGCGGCCTCGGCCTCAGCCAGCCAGTCCGGCGTGCCGGCATCGGCGCCGAGCGTGGAGAGGGCGGCGCGGACCCGGGCGAGGGTCGGGGTGTCGAGGTCCCCCGCGGGGGCGACCAGGGTCAGGATATGGGACATGCGGGCCGGACCATGCCGCCGGCCGTGGCATGACGCAACGCCCGCTCGCGCTGCTGGTTGCCGGGCCGACCGCCAGCGGCAAGTCGGCGCTCGCCCTGGCGCTGGCGGAGCGCTTCGGCGGCACGGTCATCAACGCGGATTCCATGCAGCTCTACCGGGAGCTGCGGGTGCTGACGGCGCGGCCGAGCCTGGCCGAGGAGGCGGCGGTGCCGCATCGCCTCTATGGCGTCCGGCTGGCGGCCGAGCCCGCCAGCGTCGCCTGGTGGCGGGAGGCGGCGCTGGCGGAGATGGCGGCCGCACCGTTGCCGATCCTCTGCGGCGGAACGGGGCTGTATTTCCTCTCGCTGACCGAGGGGCTGTCCACCCTGCCGCCGGTGCCGGCGGCGGCGCGCGTCCAGGCCCGGGCGGAACTGGCCGAGCACGGCCCCGCCGCCATCCATGCCCGGCTGGATGCGGAGACCGCCGCCGGGCTGCGGCCGGGCGACAGCCAGCGTATCGCCCGGGCCTATGAGGTGTTGCTCGGCACCGGGCGTGGCCTGGCGGCCTGGCAGCGGGAAGGGGCGCATACCGGGCCGGCGCCCTGGCGCTTCGCCGCCATCAGGCTGGACCCGCCGCGGGAGGTGCTGCGGGCCGCCATCGCCGCGCGCTTCGACGCCATGCTGGACGGCGGCGCGATGGAGGAGGTGCGCGGGCTGGCGGCGCTCGGCCTCGATCCGGCGCTGCCGGCGATGCGGGCCCATGGCGTCCCGGAGCTGATGGCCCATATCCAGGGCGCGATGACGCTGGAGGCGGCGCGCGACCGCGCGGTGCTGCATACCGGGCAATACACCAAGCGTCAGGCGACTTGGTTCCGCCACCATCCGCTGGCCGACCCGACCGACACGCATATCATCCATGCGCGGGTGGAGGGCTTGGCGCAATTTCAGGAAAGCCAGAGGGCAGAAATCTTCGCATTTGTTGAATCGCGGCGTTGACGCGCGGCGGCGAGGGGTCTAACCCTCCGCCTCCGCCGCGACCCGGGGCTCAACCCGGCGGGGCGATGTTGTGTTGAGGAGCCCGCCATGTCCGCCACCCTCCAGAAGACCGAGACCCGCACCATGAATGGCGCGGAAATCGTCCTCCAGGCGCTGAAGGACAATGGCGTCGAGGTCATCTTCGGCTATCCCGGCGGCGCGGTCTTGCCGCTGTACGATGCGCTGTTCCAGCAGAATGCCATTCGCCACATCCTGGTCCGGCACGAACAGGCGGCGGTGCATGCCGCGGAGGGCTATGCGCGGTCCACCGGCAAGGTGGGCGTGGTGCTGGTGACCAGCGGGCCGGGCGCGACCAATGCCGTCACCGGCCTGGTGGATGCGCTGATGGACAGCATCCCGGTGATCTGCCTAACCGGGCAGGTGCCGACCCACCTGATCGGCAACGATGCCTTCCAGGAGGCCGATACCACCGGCATCACCCGGCCCGCGACCAAGCACAACTACCTGGTCAAGGACATCAACAAGCTCGCCGGCATCGTGCACGAGGCCTTCTACGTGGCGAAGTCCGGCCGGCCAGGTCCGGTGGTGATCGACCTGCCGAAGGACATCCTGATCGGCAAGGGTCCCTATTCCGAGGCGCCGCAGGCCGCCCACCGCAGCTACCGGCCGCAGACCGCGCCGGACATGGCGCAGATCCGCGCCGCGGTGCGGCTGCTGAAGGGGGCCAAGCGCCCGGTGGTCTATGCCGGCGGCGGCGTCATCAACTCGGGGCCGGAGGCGTCGCGCCTGCTGACCGAATTCGTCCGCATGACCAACATGCCCTGCACCAATACGCTGATGGGCCTCGGCGCCTATCCCTCGGAGGACCGGCAGTTCCTCGGCATGCTGGGCATGCACGGGACCTACGAGGCGAACCTCACCATGCATGGCTGCGACGTCATGCTGAACATCGGCGCGCGCTTCGACGACCGGGTGACCGGGCGGCTGAATGCCTTCTCGCCGGGGTCGAAGAAGATCCATGCGGATATCGACCCGTCCAGCATCAACAAGAACGTCAAGGTCGACGTCGCCATCGTCGGCGATGCGGGCGCGACCCTCGCCGCGCTGATCGAGTGCTGGAAGGCCGAGGAGATGCCGCAGGACACCGCGGCGATCGACGCTTGGTGGCGCAGCATCGACGGCTGGCGCCGCAACGAGTGCCTGCAGTACCGCCAGGAAGGCAGTATCATCAAGCCGCAGCATGCGGTGAAGCGGCTCTACGAGCTGACGCAGGAGACGGGACGCGAGACCTACATCACCACCGAGGTCGGCCAGCACCAGATGTGGGCGGCGCAGTATTTCGGCTTCCAGAAGCCGAACCGCTGGATGACCTCGGGCGGGCTCGGCACCATGGGCTACGGCCTGCCGGCGGCGATGGGCGTACAGATCGCGCATCCGGACGCGCTGGTCATCGACATCGCGGGTGAAGCCAGCATCCTGATGAACATCCAGGAGATGGGGACGCTGGCGCAGTACCGCCTGCCGGTGAAGGTCTTCATCCTGAACAACGAGTACATGGGCATGGTGCGGCAGTGGCAGGAACTGCTGCATGGCAGCCGCTATTCCGAGAGCTACAGCCAGTCGCTGCCCGATTTCGTCAAGCTGGCCGAAAGCTTCCACGCGACCGGCATGCGGGTGACCGAGGCTTCCGAGCTGGACGACGCGATCCGTGCCATGCTGGCGCATCCCGGCCCGGTCATCGCCGATATCGCGGTGGCGAAGGACGAGAACTGCTTCCCGATGATCCCCTCGGGCGCGGCGCATAACGAGATGATCCTGGCGCCGGGCCAGCAGGGCGGCGTCGCCGGCGTGACGGATGAGGGCAAGGTCCTGGTCTGACCGTTTCGCCCTTGTCGTTCACCCGCGGGGCGGCTACGCCCCGCGCGCGCACTCCTGCCTATTGGCGTACCCCATGCCTGATTCGTCCGAGACCACCCTGCGCAACGCGACCATCGCCGTGCTCGTCGAGAACGAGGCGGGCATCCTGGCGCGCGTCGTCGGTCTGTTTTCCGGCCGCGGCTACAATATCGAGAGCCTGACCGTCGCCTCGGTCGATGCCGATCGCCGGCTGTCGCGCATCACCATCGTCACCTCGGGCACCGACATGGTGATCGAGCAGATCAAGGCGCAGCTCGACCGGCTGGTACCGGTCCACAAGGTCAGCGACCTGACCCTGGAAGGCCCGCACCTGGCGCGCGAGATGGCGCTGATCAAGGTGGTCGGCCGCGGCGAGCACCGGATGGAGGCGCTGCGCCTGGCGGATGCCTTCCGCGCCCGCGTGGTGGATGCGACCATCGAGAGCTTTGTCTTCGAGATGACCGGCGCCGGCGAGAAGCTGGATGCCTTCATCGGCTTGATGCAGCCTATCGGGCTGAAGGAGGTCTCGCGCACCGGCGTCGTCGCCATTGCGCGTGGCCCCGGCGGCCTGCAGTCCTGAGTTTTCCGATCCAGTAAGGAGGAGCGCAATCATGCGCGTGTATTACGACCGCGACGCCGACGTGAACCTGATCAAGGCCAAGAAGGTCGCGATCATCGGCTTCGGCAGCCAGGGCCATGCCCATGCGATGAACCTGCGCGACAGTGGCTGCGCCGATGTCGCCATCGGCGTTCGCCAGGGCGGTTCCTGGAACAAGGCCGAGGCCGCCGGCTTCAAGGTCATGTCTCCGGCCGATGCGGCGAAATGGGCCGATGTGGTGATGATGCTGACGCCGGACGAGCTGCAGGGCGACCTGTACCGCGAGGCGCTCGGCCCGAACATGAAGGAGGGCGCCGCGCTCGCCTTCGCGCATGGGCTGAATGTCCACTTCAACCTGCTCGACCCGCGCCCCGACCTCGACGTCTTCATGATCGCGCCGAAGGGCCCGGGCCATACCGTGCGCTCCGAGTACCAGCGCGGCGGCGGCGTGCCCTGCCTGGTGGCGCTGGCCCAGAACCCCTCGGGCAACGGCCTTGAGATCGCGCTGAGCTATGCCTCCGCCATCGGCGGCGGCCGCGCCGGCGTCATCGAGACGACTTTCAAGGAGGAATGCGAGACCGACCTGTTCGGCGAGCAGGCCGTCCTCTGCGGCGGCTTGGTCGAGCTGATCAAGGCCGGGTTCGAGACGTTGTGCGAGGCGGGCTATGCCCCCGAGATGGCGTATTTCGAATGCCTGCACGAGGTGAAGCTGATCGTCGACCTGATTTATGAGGGCGGCATCGCCAACATGAATTACTCGATCAGCAACACCGCCGAATACGGCGAATACGTCACCGGCCCGCGCATCGTCACCGCCGAGACCAAGGCCGAGATGAAGCGTGTGCTGACCGATATCCAGACCGGCAAGTTCGCCCGCGACTGGATGCTGGAGAACAAGGTGAACCAGGCCAGCTTTAAGGCGACCCGCCGCAAGCTGTCCGAGCACCCGATCGAGGAAGTCGGCGAGAAGCTGCGCGCCATGATGCCCTGGATCAAGAAGAACGCCCTGGTCGACAAGGCGAAGAACTGAGCCACGCCGACAAGGCCGGCCAGAGGGGGCGCCATCCGCAGGGGTGGCGCTCTTTCTGTTGCGCTTCCGCCGTGGCCCGGCCAGACTTCGGCGCATGAGCGACGACCCGCACCTGCTGGCAGGCGACACCGAACACCCCCGCGACTTCCTCGGCTATGGCCCCAACCCGCCCGACCCGCGCTGGCCCGGCGGCGCCCGCCTCGCACTGTCCTTCGTGCTGAACTACGAGGAGGGCGGCGAGAATACCGTCCTCAACGGCGACCGCGGCTCCGAGGTCTACCTGCAGGAAGTCCCCGGCGGCACGCCGACCATCGGCGAACGCGCCATCACGGTGGAGACGCAATACGACTACGGCGCCCGGGCCGGGGTCTGGCGCATCCTGCGGATGTTCACAGAGCGGAACCTGCCACTCACCATCTATGCCGTCGGCCGGGCGCTGGAGCTGAACCCGACCGCGGCGCGCGCCTTCGCCGAGGCCGGGCACGAGGTGGCGTCCCATGGCTGGCGCTGGATCGACTACCGCACCGTGCCCGAGCATGTGGAGCGGGCCGAGATCGCCCGCTGCGTCGAGACCATCGCGCGGACCACCGGCGCCCCGCCGGTCGGCTGGTATACCGGCCGGGTCTCGCTGCGGACGCGCCGGCTGGTCGCGGAGCACGGCGGCTTTCTCTATGACAGCGACAGCTATGCCGACGACCTGCCCTATTACGTCCAGGCCGCCGGCCGCCCGCTGCTGGTGGTGCCCTACACGCTCGACAACAACGACATGAAATTCGCGGTGCCGCCGGGCTTCACCGCGAACGACGGCTTCACCCAGCACCTGACCGATGCCTTCGACTTCCTCCGCCGGGAAGGCCGGACGGCGCCGAAGATGATGTCGGTCGGGCTGCATTGCCGGCTGTCCGGCCGGCCTGGGCGGGCGGCGGCGCTGGAGCGCTTCCTCGACCATGTCGTGCGGCACCAGGATACCTGGGTCTGCCGCCGGGCCGATATCGCCCGCCACTGGCTGGCGGAGCATCCGCCGCAACGCTGAAGCCTTAGGGGGGACGTCCAATGACAACGACAATGACACGCCGCGGCACGCTGGGCCTGGCGCTCGCCGGGCTGGCCGCACCGGCGCTGGCGCAGCCGCGCGGCACGGTCCGCATCATCGTCGGCTTCCCGGCCGGGGGCAGCGCCGATACCACCTCCCGCCTCATGGCGGAGCGGCTGCGCGGGACCTATGCGCAGAACGTCATCGTCGAGAACCGGGTGGGCGCCGCGGGCCGCCTGGCGGTGGAGGCGGTGAAAGCGGCGGAGCCGGACGGCAATACCATCCTGCTGACGGCGGCGAGCATGCTGGTGATCTTCCCGCATCTCTATCGCCCGGCGACCCTGCGCTACGACCCCTTCACCGACCTGCTGCCGGTGACGCCGGCGGGGGAATTCCCCTTCGGCATGGGCGTCGGGCCGATGGCCAATAGCGCCGCGACCCTGGCGGATTTCCGCGCCTGGGGCCAGGGCCGGGCGGAGATCCCCTTCAGCAGCGCCGCGGCCGGCAGCATGCTGCATTTCCTCGGCGTGCAGGTGGCCAAGGCGACCGGGCTGTCGATGACGCATATCCCCTATCGCGGCAGCGCCCCGGCGATCCAGGACCTGATCGGCAGCCGCATCGCCACCAGCTTCCATCCGATGGTCGACCTGGCGCCGCATGCCGCCAATTCCGGCGGGCCGGTCCGGGTGGCGGGGGTGTCCTCCACCCAGCGGCTGCCGCGCTTCCCGGATGTGCCGACCTTCGCCGAGCAGGGCTTCCCGCAGCTGACCGGCAGCGAGTGGTTCGGCCTGTTCCTGCCGGCCCGCACCCCGGCCGCGGCGGTCGAGGCGCTGAACCGCGCGGCGGTCGAGGCGGCGGCGGCGAGCGAATACCGCGAGGCAATCGCCCGGCTGGAGATGCGGCCCTATCCGCTCTCGACCGCGGATTTCGCGGCGCGGCTGCGGGCCGATTACGAGAAATGGGCCCCGATCATCGCCGAGAGCGGCTTCCGGCCGGAGGAGACCTGATGGCCGCCTATCCGCTGGAGAAGCGCGAGCTGATCGCCGAGGCGACCGGGCTCCGCATGCAGATCCTGACCCTCGCCGCCGGGCAGGAGGTGCCCTGGCATTGGCATTCGGAGGTGGTCGATACCTTCTGGTGCATGGACGGGCCGATGGTGATCGAGACCCGGGCGCCGCGGGAGGTGGTAGAACTGGTCCCGGGGCAGATGTACGCCGTCCCGGCGAGGCGGGCGCACCGGGTCACCGGCAAGGATGGCGGGCGCTGCCGCTTCGCCATCCTCCAGGGTGTCGGGACCTATGACTTTCAGCCGGTGGGGTGACGGCGGCCCGACAGGAAGCCGGCGCCGGCGGGACCGGCGATCTCGGCATGGGGATAGCCCCGCGGCACGGTGAACATGTCGCCCGGCCGGTGGGTGGTGGCGATGCCGTCCTTCGCCAGGATGAAGGCGCCCTCGGTGACCAGCACCTTGGCGTCGAATTCATGGGGTGGATCGGCGTCTCGGCGCCGGTGGGGAGCCTGCGCTGCATCGCCTCGGCAAAGCCCTCGGCCTTGAGGATGGCGGCGAAATCCCTGGCATCCATGCGTCGTCTCCCTAACCGGCGAGCTCGCCATTTACCATGAAGGCGGCATCGCGCTTGCCGTCGAGCACATCGACGATGTTCCGGGCCGCCTGCTGGGCCATGCGGGCCAGTCCTTCCTCGGTGCTGGCTGCATTGTGCGGGCTGACCAGGACATTGGGCAGCGCATAAAGCGGGTTGGTGGCATCGGAGGGCTCGACTTCCAGCACGTCCAGCCCGACGCCTTGCAGCCGGCCGCTCCGCAGCGCCGCAACCAGCGCATCCTGGGCGACGATCGGGCCGCGGGCGGTATTCACCAGGATGGCGCCGGGCTTCAGCGCGGCGAAGGCCGCGGAATCCATCAGGTGGTGGGTCGCGGGGGTGAGGGGGCAGTGCAGGGTCACCACATCGGCCTCGGCCAGGGCGGCGGCGAAGTCCCGGGCCGGGGTGAAGCCATCGGCGGCGATGCGGGCGGGGTGGAAGCCGGGATCCATCACCAGGACATTCATGTGGAAGGCGCGGCAGTAGTTGGCGACGCGGCTGCCGATGCGGCCATAGCCGACCACCAGCACCGTCCGCCCCGCGAGATCGACCATCCCCGGGCCGCCCTTCGCCCACCAGCCGCCGCCCTGGACATGGCGGTGGTTGTCGAGGACCCGGCGGGCGACGCCGAGCATCAGCATCATGGCGTGCTCGGCGACGCTGAGGTCATTGGCGCCGTTGACCACCATGACCGGGATGTCCCGCGCGGTGCAGGCGGGAATATCCACGGTATCGAAGCCGACGCCGTAGCGGGAGACCACCTTCAGGTGCGGCGCCGCCTCAAGGGCCGCCTGATCCACCCGTTCCAGCCAGCAGAGCACGGCATCGGCCGAGGAGAGGTGCTGGTGGAATTCCTCGACCGGCGGGTCGTGCAGGACGACGATGTCGAGGTCTTCCCGCTCGTTCAACACCGCCATGCCGGCGGGATGGAGGCTGCGGCAGAGCAGGATGCGATGGGCCATTGCGGCTGGTTTCCCCTTGGACCGGGCGGATGGTGAAACCTTCGAGGCGTGGCGCCAAGGCCCTTGCCCGGCTCCGGCCGCCTCGCTACGGTGCCGGCAGCATGAACGCGCGCACCCTGATCGATGCCCTGACCAGCGGCCCTGCCGCCGGCGGCCTCGCGCGCCTTCCCCTTGGCCTCCTTCTTCGACTTACCCGCCCCTGGGCGTGACGCTCGGCTGAAGGCCGGCTTCGCTCAGGGGGTCTGAGCCCCTGGCTGCGCGCTGGGGAAATCCACGACGGGTATTGCGCGACCAAAAGGACCAGTGACATGGCCATCACCCATCCCAGCTTCGGCACGCTGGACGACAACCGGATCATCTTCTTCGACACGACCCTGCGGGATGGCGAGCAATCCCCCGGCTTCTCCATGAATCTGGAAGAGAAGCTGCGGATGGCCGAGGCGCTGTCCGAGCTGGGCGTCGATGTCATCGAGGCGGGCTTCGCCATCGCCTCCCCCGGCGATTTCGAGAGCGTGCAGTCGATCGCCCGGAAATTCGCCAAGGACGGGCCGGTGGTCGCCAGCCTCGGCCGCGCCAACCCGGCCGACATCCTGCGCAGCGCCGAGGCGCTGAAGCCCGCGGCCCGCAAGCGCATCCACATCGTGCTGGCGACCTCCGAGCTGCATATGCGGGTCAAGCTGCGGATGAGCCCGGAGGAGGTGCTGGATCTCACCACCTCCAGCGTCACGCTGGGCCGGCAGCATGCGGACGACGTCGAGTGGTCGGCCGAGGATGGCAGCCGTTCGGACCCGGACTTCCTCTGCCGCTGCGTCGAGGCGGCGATCAAGGCCGGGGCGACGACCATCAACATCCCCGATACCGTCGGCTACTCAATGCCGGAGGACATGGCCCGCATCTTCCGCGACCTGCGGAACCGGGTGCCGGGGATCGAGAAGGTCATCCTGTCCGCGCACAACCACAACGACCTGGGCATGGCCGTGGCCAATACCGTCGCCGCCATCCAGGCCGGCGTCCGCCAGATCGAGAGCACGATCAACGGCATCGGTGAGCGGGCGGGCAATGCCAGCCTCGAGGAAGTGGCGATGGCGCTGCGCACCCGGCGGGATGCGCTGCCCTATAGCAACGGCATCATCCACCAGAAGCTGCTGAAGACCAGCAAGCTGCTGGCGACCATCACCGGCTTCGACGTGCAGCCGAACAAGGCCATCGTCGGCCGCAACGCCTTCGCGCATGAGAGCGGCATCCACCAGGACGGCGTGCTGAAGGATGCCTCGACCTATGAGATCATGACGCCGGAGAGCGTCGGCTGGACCACCAACAGCCTGGTGCTGGGCAAGCATTCCGGCCGGGCCGCCTTCCGCGACAAGCTGGCGACGCTCGGCTACACCGTCGGCGACAACCAGCTGAACGACGCCTTCCGCCGCTTCAAGGACCTCGCCGACCGGAAGAAGGTCGTCTACGACGAGGACGTCGTGGCGCTGGTCGATGACGAGGTGGTGCGCGGCAACGACCGGGTGAAGCTGGCGGCGCTGACCGTCGCGACCGGGCTCGGCACCAAGCCGATGGCGACCCTGGCGCTGGAGGTCGATGGCGAGCGGCGCGACGGCATGGCGAGCGGCGACGGCGCGGTGGATGCCACCTTCAACGCCATCCGCCATGCCTTCCCGCATGAGGTCCAGCTCAAGCTCTATGCGGTGCAGAGCGTGACCGGCGGGACCGATGCCCAGGCCCGGGTGACGGTGCGGCTGGAGGAGGACGGCAAGATGGTCGATGGCCAGGGTGCCGATACCGATACCATCGTCGCTTCGGCCCGGGCCTATGTGCATGCCCTGAACAAGCTGCTGGTGAAGCGGGAGCGGACGGCGCCGGGGGCGATCCAGCCTGCCCTCTCGGCCTGACCCATCCGCACCCTGAACGGCGAACGGCCCGGGCGCGATGCCCGGGCCGTTTGATGCGGCTTATCGGTTTCGGCGCGCGGGCTACTTCTTGGAGGCCTCGCGATCGCCTTCGATCAGGCGGAGCAGATCCTCGGGGATCGGCTCCTGCGCGACCGTGTCATACAATTGGTGCAGCCCGCGCCGCAGCCAGACATCGAAGGCTTGGTCCACCTCCTTGCCCTCCTGCTCATTGCCGGATTTCACCGGGCTGTTTGCACGCTTCTTGTCGCTCTTGCCCATCATCCCGGCCGCCAAGCACGGGCTGGTAACGGGCCACGGCAGGACCGTTACCGAACTCCGCATCATGTCACATTAGACCGCGGATCGAGCTTCGCCAACAGCGCTGGGCTCGGGACGGCTGCTGCGCTGCACGCCTTCGCGTGAGATGGACACCGGGTGCTCCTCGCCGGTCAGCCAGGTCTGCAGCTGGCGGCGGGCGCGGAAGACGCGGCTTTTCGCGGTGCCGACGGCGCAGCCGGTGGCCTGGGCGACTTCCTCATAGGACAGGCCCTGCAGCACCACCATGAACAGCGCCTCGCGCTGGTCGGAGGGCAGGCGGCCCAGGGCGCGGCTCAGTTCCTTCAGGACCAGCCGGTCCTCATGCGCGCCGCTGACCGCGAAGGCGGACATCGGAAGATCGTCGATGTCGGTGGTCTCGCGCTGCTTGCGGAGGGTGCTGATGAAGCGGTTGCGCAGGATGCGGTGCATCCAGGCGGCGAAGTTGGTGCCGGGGGTGAAGCTGTCCTTGGCGGCGAGGGCATTGGCCACGGCATCCTGGACCAGATCCTCGGCCGCGGCGCGGTTGCGGGTCAGTGCCAGCGCCTGGACCCGCAGCTTGGGCAGCAGGGCGACAAGCTGGCCATGGAACTCGGCAGCGGTGCTCACGGCGTGGGTCTGCGTCACAGTGGTGTCGATGGTCCCGTCCATAGTCCCGTTCCCCATTGTTCGTCTGAGGAGGAGTGATCGGGAACGGCAGAGGGATGCATCACGCGAGCGTCAGCCGGACACAGGATCGGGAGCAGGGCGATCCAGCTTTTCCGCCAGCAGCTTCCTGGCGCGGGAGACGCGGGCCTTCATGGTGCCGAGCGGGACGTCGCAGATCGCCGCGGCTTCGGTATGGGACAGCCCCTGGGCGCCGACGAGGATCACCGCCTCCCGCAGCAGGGGCGGCAGGGTGCGCAAGGCCCGGGTCAGGTCGCGGATGCGGCCGGGCACTTCCTGGTCGGCGGGCGATTCGGCTTCGGGGAAGGCCTCGGCAAGCCGCTGTTCGCGCCGGCGGGACCGGAGCTGCTCATGGAAGGTGTTGCGGACGACGGCGAGGCACCAGGCGCGGAGGTCCACGCCCTCCGCCTTGCCATCCAGGGCCTTGAGGGTCCTCAGGACGGCTTCCTGCACCAAGTCATCGGCTTCGCTGCGGGAGCCGGAGAGGTAGCGGGCGAAGGCTCGGAGCTCAGGCAACAATTGCGCGAGGGCTGTGCGCAACGCGCGATCCATGGCTTGTTCGGTCACGGCATGCTCAATATCAACCACCATGGATTGGGGCGAGGATGTCCTTCGCGTGCGCAGGATGACAACGGCATGAGCGCGATCGACCGGGCCGCATTGATACGGGCGCTGCCCTATGCACGGCGCTATGCGCGCGCGCTGACCGGGACGCAAGCCCAGGGCGACGCCGTGGTGGCGGATGCGCTGCGGCATGTCGTGACCGAGGAATTCCCGGAAGGGGCCCAGGCGCGGGTCGTACTCTATGGTGCCATCGGGGATGCGGTGCGGGCGGCCGACGAGGCCCCGCAGCCGGATAGCGCGGGGATGTCGCTGCTGCAGCGCATGCTGCTGCTGCTGACGGCACTGGAGGAACAACCCCTGACCGCGGCGGCCCAGGCCTGCCGCGTGTCTCCGGCGGAAGCCGAGCATGCGCTGCGGCATGCCCGCGACGGGCTGCGGACCGGGATCACCGCCCGGGTGCTGATCATCGAGGATGAGCCGATCATCGCCCTCGACATCCAGGAATTGGTGGAGCGCTGCGGCCATAGCGTCGTCGGCATCGCCGCGACGGAAGCGGAAGCGGTGGAGATCGCCCGGGTCGAGCGGCCCGGGCTGGTGCTGGCCGATATCAACCTCGGCGCCGGTGGCGACGGGGCCAGCGCGGTGGCGCGCATCCTGCGCGACCTGACGGCGCCGGTGATCTTCGTCACCGCCTATCCGGAACGGCTGCTGACGGGGGAGGCGGTGGAGCCCGCCTTCATCATCACCAAGCCCTTCGATCCGACCACCCTGGCGGTCGCGACCTACCAGGCGGTGACCCGCGGGGTCCGGCCTGTCTAGGATGGGCTTGGCCGATCCGGAGACTGTGACAGCGGTGTAACTGCGGACCATCGCAGGACGCGCAACCGGCCTCTCGAAGTGACGTTGATCCGCAACAACCTGCCTGCGGAGGTCGCCATGCTCTACTGGACCCTTGTCTTCCTCGTCGTCGCCCTGGTCGCAGGCCTCTTCGGGTTCGGCGGCATCGCCTCGGCCTCCGCCGGCATCGCCAAGGTGCTCTTCGCCATCTTCCTCGTGCTCTTCCTAGTGTCGCTGATCTTCGGCGTCGTTCGCGGCGCATGACGACCGGCCGGCGCGGCGTGCCGCTGGCGCTGCTGGCGGTTGCGGTGCCGGTCGGCCTGCTGGCCGGGCCTGCCGCGGCGCAGGCGCCCCGTGGGTCGGACCTGTGGTTCGACCCGACGCAATTGCCCTCCTTCACCGGCACGGTGGAGCGCTACCTGCCTAATCCGCGGGGCGAGACGGATGCGCTGGTCTTCCGGGAGGGGCCCCAGGTGGTCTTCCCGCCCGATGTGGCGGCTGCGGTGCGTGCCGCGGTGCCGGCGGGGAAATCCATCATCGTCTGGGGTATCCGGGCCCGCACCGCCCCGGTCATCACCATGCTGGCCTTCGCCCCGAGCGCCGATGTGACGCCGGTGGTGGTCGACCGCTTCTATTGGCGGCTGTCCGGCCGCCAATCCAGCGAGGGTGCGGTACCGCTGACCATCGAGGGCGTCGTGCGCCAGCCCTATTACACGCCGCAGGGTGAGGTGGCCGGCGCCATCCTGGAGGATGGCAGTGTCATCCTGCTGCCCAGCGGGACCTCCGAGCCCTTCAAGGACCTCTTCAAGCCTGGCCAGAAGCTGGCAGCGACCGGCCAGGGCCGGG
The DNA here is from genome assembly GCF_979252845.1 of Belnapia sp. AC561. Classification (NCBI taxonomy): domain Bacteria; kingdom Pseudomonadati; phylum Pseudomonadota; class Alphaproteobacteria; order Acetobacterales; family Roseomonadaceae; genus Belnapia; species Belnapia sp. AC561. The sequence goes on along the minus strand of NZ_CEEDBP010000007.1, from coordinate 138,698 downwards.
AGAGCGAGGCCGGCCGCGCCATCCTGGCCGGCCAGGTCGGCGCGGAGCCCGGGGCCTTGCGCCCGGTGCCGCCGGGAGAACCGCCCCGCTGAGCCCCGATCCCTTGGGCGATACGCCCGACATCAGCTTCCGCCGTGGCCTCCGCAAGATGGTGAGCGGCTACTTCAATGGCGAGGAGAAGCGTCGCGCCCGTTGGCTGGCGGCCGGGGTGCTGGGGCTGACGATCCTGCAGATCGGCATCCAGGTGCGGTTCAACATCTGGAACCGGGACTTCTTCAATGCCCTGGAGTCGCGCGACCGCAGCGCCTTCTTCGGGCAGATGGGGCTGTTCCTGGGGCTGACGGTCGCCAGCATGGTGACGGCGGTCTTCCAGCTTTACGTGCGGCAGATGCTGCAGCTGCACTGGCGCGAATGGCTGGTCTTCCGGCTGCAGCACCGCTGGCTGAGCGCGGGGCGGCATTACCAGATCAACTTCCTGCCCGACGCGGCCGACAACCCGGACCAGCGGATCAGCGAGAATACTCGCTGGGCCACCGCGATCGCCGTCGACATGGCGGTCGGGCTGGTCAGCTCGATCCTCATGCTGGTGTCCTTCGTCGGCATCCTCTGGACCCTGTCCGGGCCATTGCACCTCGCCCTCGGGTCCAGCGAATTCGATATCCCGGGCTACATGGTCTGGGCGGCCTTGCTCTATGCCGGGATCGGCTCGGCGCTGACCTGGTTCATCGGCCGGCCCATGGTCGCCGCCAATATCCGTCGGAACGAGGCCGAGAGCGACCATCGCTTCGCCCTGGTGCGGCTGCGCGAGAGCAGCGAGGGCGTGGCGCTGATCGGCGGCGAGGCGGATGAGGAGCGCGGGCTGCGCGATGCCTTCCGCAACGTCGCCGGCGCCATGCTGGACCTGATGCGGAGCGAGCGGCGGCTGATGTGGCTGACCTCCGCCTATGGCATGCTGCTGACGGTCTTCCCGGTGCTGGTGGCGAGCCCGCGGTACTTCGCCGGAGCCATCACCCTCGGCGTGCTGATGCAGATCAGCTCGGCCTTCGGCCAGGTGACCAGCAGCCTCAACTGGTTCGTGGACAACTTCCCGCGCATCGCCGATTGGCGCAGCCATGTGAAGCGGGTGGTCGAGCTGGAGGAAACCCTCGACATGGCCGATGCCAGCGAGGGCGACAGCCTCATCACCCTGAACGAGGCGGCAGCGGGCGAGGCGCGGTCGGTGCTGGCCTTCCGCGAGTTGCAGATCGCCCAGGCGGATGGCTCGCTGGTGATCAATGAGGCCAATGCCGAGATCCAGCCCGGGGAGCGGGTGCTGATCGTCGGCGAAAGCGGGACCGGCAAATCGACGCTGTTCCGGGCCATCGCCGGACTCTGGCCCTGGGGCTCCGGCGAGATTCGCATCCCCCTGCGGTCGAGCATGATGTTCATGCCGCAGCGTCCCTACCTGCCGCTGGGCACCCTGCATGCGGCCGTGGCCTATCCTGAGCCGCCGCAGCATTTCGCCCGGCCGGAGGTGGAGGCGGCGCTGGCCCGCTGCGGGCTGGAGCATCTGGTGCCGCGGCTGGAGGAGACCGAGCGCTGGGACCGGATCCTGTCGCTCGGCGAGCAGCAGCGGCTGGCCTTCGCCCGAATTATCCTGCATCGCCCGGCCTGGGTCTTCATGGATGAGGCGACGGCGGCGCTGGACGAGGCGAACCAGGACAGCATGATGCGGCTGTTCGAGGACGAGCTGGCGGAAAGCGCCCTGGTCTCGATCGGTCATCGCCCGGGGCTCGACCGCTACCATGACCGCACCCTGACCCTGACCCGCGGCAGCGAGGGCGCCATCCTGGGCAAGCGCCGCCGGCGGGTGGCCCCGAAGAAGCCGCGCCGGCCCGTGGCGGCACTGCGGAAGCTGCTGGGCAAGGGTTCCTAGGCACAAAAAAATGCCAGGCGGGGGGCACCCGCCTGGCATCAGTCTGTCTCGGTCGGCCCCGTTATCGGAGGGGCCGCGGTCCTTGCCTCAGCGCCAGGCGGGCCGGCCGAGGTTCACGTCGCGGCCGCTGGTGAGTGCGCCGCCGGCGGCACCGGCCGCGCCACCGATGAGGGCACCCGTGCCGACGCTGCCACCCGTCAGCGCGCCGACGCCAGCACCGGCGCCCGCACCGAGCAGGCCGCCCGACACGGCCCGGTCCCCGGTGGAATAGCCGCAGGCGCCGAGGCCGAGGGCGGCCAGGGTCAGCAGGGTAAGGCTGGTCTTGCGCATGGCATTGTCTCCCGTGTTGCCGAACCTCAACGCGAGCCATTCCATGCCAGTTGCGGCTGCCGGCGCGGATGTGAATCGGTGGGCGACCGGACAGAAGGCTTGAGCGGCGGGCCCCGGGGGGCTAATCCACCGGCTCTGCCATCCTACTCCCGGTTTATTGCTTTGACTCGGTTTCGCCTGGGCGGGCGGGACCCGGGTCTGGCCCGCTCTGGAAGGTTGCCTTCGCATGTTCTCTCGCCTGTTCGGCTTTTTGTCCGCCGACATGGCCATCGACCTCGGGACCGCGAACACGCTGGTCTATGTGAAGGGTCGGGGCATCGTGCTGAATGAGCCGAGCGTCGTCGCCATCGCGGATATCCGCGGCCGCAAGCAGGTGCTGGCGGTGGGGGAGGAGGCCAAGCTGATGCTTGGCCGCACCCCGGGCAATATCGCCGCCATCCGGCCGCTGCGGGACGGGGTGATCGCCGACTTCGAGGTGGCGGAGGAGATGATCAAGCATTTCATCCGCAAGGTGCACAACCGGCGCAGCTTCGCCTCGCCCCTCATCATCGTCTGCGTGCCCTCGGGCTCGACCGCGGTGGAGCGCCGGGCGATCCAGGAATCCGCCGAGAGCGCCGGGGCGCGCAAGGTGCTGCTGATCGAGGAGCCGATGGCGGCGGCGATCGGCGCCGGCCTGCCGGTGACCGAGCCCTCCGGGTCCATGGTGGTGGATATCGGCGGCGGCACGACCGAGGTGGCCGTCATCTCGCTCGGCGGCATCGTCTATGCCCGCAGTGTCCGGGTCGGCGGCGACAAGATGGATGAGGCGATCATCCATTACATCCGCCGCACCTTCAACCTGCTGATCGGCGAGAGCAGCTCCGAGCGCATCAAGATGGAGGTGGGCGCCGCCGCCTCCCCGAACGATGGCGAGGAAGGCCCGATCACCGAGGTGAAGGGCCGCGACCTGATGAACGGCGTCCCGCGCGAGGTCTATGTCTCCCAGCGGCAGATCGCCGAGAGCCTGGCCGAGCCGGTGACCGCCATCGTCGAGGCGGTGAAGGTGGCGCTGGAGAATACCCCGCCGGAATTGGCGGCCGATATCGTCGACAAGGGAATCGTGCTGACCGGCGGCGGCGCCCTGCTGCACCGGCTGGACGAGGTGCTGCGGGCGGCCACCGGCCTGCCGGTGGTGGTGGCGGAGGAGCCGCTGTCCTGTGTCGCCCTCGGGACCGGCCGTGCTCTCGAAGAGATGAAGCGACTTCGCCAAGTCCTCACTTCGATGTATTGAAGGGGCTCTAGACATTTTGCCCGGGGTCTGAACCTGGGCGTCCGGAGGCGGCGTGATCCGACTCAGCATTCCGCTCAGGCAGGCCCTGGCCCGCTTGTCGCTCCCCGTGCTTATCGCGCTGGCCTTCGGCACCATGCTGCTGGGCAAGGCGGATGCAGTGCTGGCGGAGCGTGCCCGGATGGCGCTGGCGGATCTGCTGACGCCGATCTGGGGCGCCTTGCAGCAGCCGGTGGCCGTGATGCGGGATACCGTCCAGGAAGCCGAGTCCCTGTTGAACCTGCGCTCCGAGAACCTGCGGCTGCGGGAGGAGAACGAGCGCCTGCGCCGCTGGCAGGCCGCCGCCCTGGCGTTGGAGGCGGAGAATGCCATGCTCCAGCGCCAGCTTGCCTTCGTCCCGGATGCGGCACCGGTCTTCCAGACCGCCCGCGTGGTGGCGGATGGCGGCGGTATCTATGCCCGGGCCGTGCTGCTGGCCGCCGGGCCCAACCACAGTGTCCGCAAGGGGCAGATCGCCCTGGATGAGCGTGGCCTGGCCGGGCGGGTGACGGAAGTGGGCAGCCGATCCGCCCGGGTGCTGCTGGCGACCGACATGAACAGCCGCATCCCGGTGACGCTGGAAGGCAGCCGGGCGCGGGCCATCATGGTCGGCACCAATGGCGCCCGGCCCCGCCTGCAGCATTGGCCAGAGGGATCCATGCCGCAGGACGGCGACCGGGTGGTGACCAGCGCCGAGGCCGCCGCCTTCCCCGCCGGCCTGCCGGTCGGCATCGTCCGGCGGACCGAGGGCGGGGCGCCGGAGGTCGAGCTCTTCTCCCACCTCGACCGGCTGGATGTGCTGCGGCTCTTCGATTACGGCCTCGGCGGCATCCTGCCGCCCGAGGCGGTGGCCCGGCCCGAGCCGCGGCCGCGGCGCTAGTCCCATGAAGGGGCGTCCCGCTCCGGCCACGGGGCTGCTGCGGCAGATTGATGCGCTTGCGCGGGCGGCGTTTCCCGCGGCCTCGACCGCGCTGCTGCTGGTGCTGGCGGCGGTGCCGGTCGGCCTGCCGGGCTTGGTCCCGGCGGCGGCGCTGCCCTGCATCTTCTTCTGGTCGGTGTTCCGCCCGGCCGCCTTGCCGCCGCCGGCGGTCTTCGGCCTCGGCCTGCTGGAGGACCTGCTGACCGCGGTACCGATCGGGGCCGGGGTGCTGACCCTGCTGGTGGTCGGCGGGCTGGCGACGCGCTGGCGGCCCTTCCTCGCCCGGCAATCCTTCCTGGCGGTCTGGCTGGTCTATTGCGGGGTGGCGATCGGCGCCGCGGCGCTGGGCTGGCTGCTGCAGGTGGTGCTGGGCTGGCGCCTGGTGCCGACCGCCCCGGCACTTTACCAGGTCATGCTCAGCGCCGGCCTCTACCCCAGCCTCGCCGGGCTCCTCACCTGGGCGCATGAGGCGATGACCCGTGCCGAGACGGCGCCATGAGGGCCCAGTCGTGATCGATTGGCGACGCTTCCGCGGCGAACGGGCTGCCGGACCCGGCGTGAAGGGGGTGCGGAAGGAGGAGGAGCGCCGCCGCGGCGTCTTCACCCGGCGCGCCCTGCTGCTCGGCCTGGGGCAGGTCGGGCTCTTCGGCTTCCTCGGCAGCCGGCTGTATCGCCTGCAATCCGAGGAGGGCGAGCGCTATACGACACTCGCCGAGGAGAACCGGGTCTCGGCGCGGCTGATCTCGCCGCCGCGCGGCCGGGTGCTGGACCGCAACGGCGCCGTCGTCGCCGGCAACCGGCTGAACTGGCGCGCCCTGCTGGTGGCGGAGCAGACCCAGGATGTCGGGGCGACGCTCGAGACCTTCTCCCGCATCGTCCCGCTGACCGAGCAGGAGCGCGCCCGGATCGAGCGCGAGGTCCGCCGCCGCCGCCGCTTCGTCCCCGCCATCGTCCGCGAATTCCTGAGCTGGGAGGAGATGGCGCGGATCGAGGTCAATGCGCCCGACCTGCCCGGCATCCTCATCGATGTCGGCACCACCCGGGTCTACCCCGAGGCGGAGCACCTCGCGCATATCGTCGGCTACGTGGCGCCGCCGGCCGAGCGGGACATGGATGGCGACCCGCTGCTGGAACTGCCCGGCATCCGGGTCGGCCGGGCGGGGATCGAGCGGCACCACGACCTGCTGCTGCGCGGCCGCGCCGGGGCGGTGCAGCTCGAGGTCAATGCGGTCGGCCGGGTTATCCGCGAGCTGGACCGGCGGGAGGGCGTGCCGGGCCAGGACGTGCAGATCTCGGTCGATGCCGAATTGCAGAAGGTGCTGCGCGGCAGGATCGAGGAAGGCACCAGCGTGGTGGTCATGGATGCCCGCAACGGCGAGCTGATCGCCATGGCCTCCCAGCCCTCCTTCGACCCGAACGTGTTCAATGCCGGAGTTTCCGGCGCGCAATGGCGGGAATGGACCCGCAACCGGGCGACGCCGCTGATCAACAAGGCGACCAACGGGCTCTATGCCCCCGGGTCCACCTTCAAGATGATGGTCGGGCTGGCGGCGCTGGAGGCGCGGGTGGTGACGCCGGGGGAGCGGGTCTTCTGCCCCGGGCACATGGACCTCGGCGATACCCGCTTCCACTGCTGGAACCGCAACGGCCATGGCAGCCTGGATATGCGCGGCGCGCTGAAGGCCTCCTGCGATGTGTATTTCTACGAGCTGGCGAAGCGCACCGGGATCAACCGGATCGCCGCCATGTCGAAGCGCTTCGGCCTGGGCGTGGACCTCGACATCGAGCTGCCGGGGACGCGGCGGGGGCTGATGCCGACGCGGGAATGGCGGGAGGCGCAGGGCAAGCCCTGGAACCTCGGCGATACCATCGTCCATGGCATCGGCCAGGGGTTCTACCAGCTCACCCCGCTGGCCCTGGCGACCATGACGGCGCGGCTGGCCTCGGGCCGGGCGGTGCAGCCGCACCTGACCCGGGGCATCGGCGGCCGGCCGGTACGTGGGGTGCGGGCGGAGGATTGGCCCAGCCTCGGCATCCCGGAGCGTGACCTGAAGCTGATGCGGGACGGGATGTGGGCGGTGGTGAACGAGGACGGCGGCACCGGCAAGACCGCGAGGATGCCGGCCGGCTTCGGCGCCATGGCCGGCAAGACCGGCTCCGTCCAGGTGCGGCGGGTGACGCGGGAGCAGCGGGAGCGCGGCTTCAAGGCGGAGAACCAGCCGCGGGAATGGCGGCCGCATGCGCTCTTCGTCGGCTTCGCCCCGGCGGATAACCCAGTCTATGCCGTCAGCGTCGTGGTGGAGCATGGCATCAGCGGCTCCGCCGCCGCCGCGCCAATCGCCCGGGATGCGCTGGTGGAGGTCTTCAACCGGCTGCGCAACGCCCCGCCCGGGCCGCGGGTGGCGGAGGCCAAGCCATGAGCGCGACCTACGAACGCCGCCTGCTGACGCGGGACCGCGGCAATGGCGTGCTGCAGAAGCTGTGGCAGATCCCCTGGAGCTTCGTGCTGCTGCTCTGTGCGGTCGCGGCCGTGGGCTATGTGGCGCTGTATTCCGCCGGGGGCGGGGCAGAGCCCTATGCGGCCAAGCATGCGCTGCGCTTCGGCTTCGGCGTGGTGATGATGGTCTCGATCGGGCTGGTGGATATCCGCTTCATCGCCCGCTTCGCCTGGGTCGGCTATGCCGGCGGCATCGTCCTGCTGGTGCTGGTGCTGCTGCATGGCAACGTGGGGAAGGGCGCGCAGCGCTGGATCGATATCGGCCCCCTGCAGCTGCAGCCCTCGGAACTGATGAAGATCATGCTCGTGCTGGGTCTGGCCGCTTGGTTCCAGCGGGCGACCTGGGAGCGGATGGGGAATCTCCTGTTCCTGATCCCGCCGGCGCTGATGGTGCTGCTGCCGGTGGGGCTGATCCTCAAGCAGCCGAATCTGGGGACGGCGCTGATCACCGGCATGGTGGGGGCGGGGGTCTTCTTCGCGGCCGGGGTGCGGTGGTGGAAATTCGCCATCATCGCCGGCGGCGTGGCGGTGGCGGCGCCCATCGCCTACGACCACCTGCACGACTACCAGCGGGCGCGGATCACCACCTTCCTCGACCCCGAAAGCGACCCGCTGGGGGCCGGCTACAACATCATCCAGTCCAAGATCGCGCTGGGCTCCGGCGGGTTGTGGGGGAAGGGCTTCCTGCAGGGCACGCAGGGGCACCTGAACTTCCTGCCGGAGAAGCAGACCGACTTCATATTCACCATGATCGCCGAGGAATTCGGGCTGGTCGGGGCGCTTTCGGTGCTCGGCTTGCTGGCGCTGGTGGTGGTCTTCTGCTTCGCCGTGGCGCTGCGCTGCCGGCACCAATTCGGCCGGCTGCTGGCGGTGGGGTTGGGGACGAATTTCTTTCTTTATGTCTTCGTCAATGTGGCGATGGTCACCGGCTCCATCCCCGTCGGCGGCGTGCCCCTGCCGCTGATCTCGCATGGCGGTTCGGCCATGCTGACGACGATGCTGGGCTTCGGGCTGCTGCTATCGGTCTTCGTGCATCGGGATGCGGAATTCGGACCGGCGCGCGATTAGGGACCCAGGTCCGGGAAGATTGGGGCTGGACAAAGCCGTGGTGGGCGTTAAGAAGCGCCTCCCGAGCGTGGCTTGAGTTGGCCTGCACGGTGATGGGCGCCTAGCTCAGTTGGTAGAGCAGCTGACTCTTAATCAGCGGGTCGTAGGTTCGAATCCTACGGCGCCCACCATTTCCCCCTCTGCAAAAACCTGAGAATCATACCGAGGATTGGGCCGGAGCGAACCCCGGCCCTGTCGCTTGCCTTAGATCGCCAGATCCTTGGTGTTGTAGTCGCGGATCACCCGATCGAAGACCTCCGGCGTGAAGCGGAACTGGTCCTCGAGCCCGGCGAAGGGCTGGTAGCGGAAGACCGGATCCTGCGGGAAAGCCTGGTGCCGTGCATCGATGGCGACCTGGATCACCGCGGAGCGGTCGAAGATCCGCTGCTCGTCATAGACGGCCCGGCTTTCCTCGATCGACAGCGCCGCCTTCTGGCCGAGCACCGAGGTCCGCCGGTGGAAGCCGAAGGTCAGCGAGATGCGGAGGTCGGGCGAGGTATTGGCGAAGGAGCCATGCACCATCTGCCGGTTGACCATGGTCACGTCGCCGGCCGCGCAGACCAGGGGCACGGCACCAGGCAGTTGCTCGCTGCCGCCATTGGCGGCCACCATGGCCTTGATATCCGCCTTGCCGCGCTTGTGGGAGCCGGGGAGGACCCAGAGGCAATTGCCCAAGGTCGTGGGGTAGATCTGGACCTGGAAATTGAAGCCGTGGATGCCTTCGTCCCAGTTGGGCGAATTCCAATGGGTGACGCCATCCTGGTGCCAGGCGACGGAACCGCCGAGGCCCGGCTGCTTGACGAAGATCGCATCGTTGAAGGGCACGAAATCGGCGCCGTTGATGGACTGCGCCGCGGCCAGCAGCTTCGGATGCCCATAGAGGCGAAGGCCGGAGGGCATCGACTGGCACATGGAATACATCAGGAAAACGACGTGTTCCGGCGCGTCCTGGTCGGGCTTCGGCTGAGACATCTGGGCGGGATGTCGGCCGCCCAGCAATTGCGTGCCGCCCCAGGGGTCGCCCAGCGGCTTGGTGAAGCGATAGGGCAGGCGGGCATAGTCGAGGCCGAGTGCGGTGCGTCCCTGCGCATCGACCTTGGCATCCGGCCCCACCGGCGCACGGGCCAGCATGGTCTGCGCATCGGTGCGGAGGGCGGCGACCTCGGCGGCGTCGATGACACCTTCGAAGATGTAGTAGCCGTGGCGCCAATAGGCCGCCTGGATATCCGGATGCAGCAGCCCGTCATCCGTGAGGCGAAGCGGGCCGCGATTGCCGATTTCGGCGGCAAGCCTTTCGCCGGCGGCCTGATAGGCGGCCATGCCGGCGGCATGTTCGGCACGGGAGAGGGGTTTCGTGGCCGTTTCAGGTTCGGCGAGATCGGTCATGGCGCTTGTTCACTCCCCAGGTTTTCAGCATCGTCGCTGACAAGGCCTGGATCGTACAAGCGGGTTTCTGCCGGGGCCGTCCCCTCGGGCCAGGGCTCAGGGCTGCGGGCTAGACCCGCATCGGCATCAGGACGTAGAGCGCCTCGGGCTTGGCGGCATCGGTGACCACGGTGGGGGCGCTGCCGTCGGCGAAGCGAAATTCCACCGTCTCACCGATCTGGTCGGTGATGTCGTTCAGGTAGCGGGCCTGGAAGCCGATCTCGATCGGCGCATTCTCATACTTCACCACGTCGCCGTCCAATTCCTCCTGCGCCTGGCCCTGTTCCGCGGAACTGGCCGAAAGCAGCAGGCGGTTGCGGTCGAGGCTCAGCTTCACCGGGCGGGAGCGTTCGGAGCTGATGGCGGCGACGCGGCCGACGGCCTCGGCGAAGGCGGATTTCGTCACCCGGAGGATCTTGTCGTTGCCGCGCGGGATGACCCGGTCGTATTCCGGGAAGGTGCCGTCGATCAGCTTGCTGGTAAGCTGCACCGCGCCGATGTCGAAGCGGATCTTGGTATCCGAGAGACGGACGGTGATCTCGTCCTGGGTTTCCTCGGCCAGCTTGCGCAGCTCGTTCACCGTCTTGCGGGGGATGATGACGCCGGGCATGCCGGCGGCGCCTTCGGGCAGCGGTTCCTCGACGCGGGCGAGGCGGTGGCCATCGGTGGCGACCGCACGAAGCACCTGGGTGCCGTCGCTATCGGTCGCGTGTAGGTAGATGCCGTTGAGGTAGTAGCGGGTTTCCTCGGTGCTGATGGCGAAGCGGGTGCGGTCCACCAACTCGCGCAGCTGCCCGGCCGGCAAGGCGAATTGATGCGGCAGCTTCCCTTCGGTCATGGAGGGGAAATCCTCCACCGGCAGCACGGAGAGATCGGTGTTGAAGCGCCCGGCGCGCAGCTTCAGCGCGGCATCGCCGCCGGCATGGTCCAGCTCGACCTTGGCGCCTTCCGGCAGCTTGCGGACGATCTCGTACAGGGTGGCCGCCGGGGCGGTGGTGCGGCCCGGGCGGCTGACCTGCACCCCGGGCACCTCCTCGACCACCGCGATTTCCATATCGGTCGCGGTCAGCTTCAGCACGCCGTCCTGGGCCGAAAGCAGCACATTGGCCAGGATGGGGATGGTGTTGCGGCGCTCGACCACGCTTTGGACATGCGCCAGCGCCTTGATCAGGATCGCCCGTTCGACCGTGAACTTCATCTGACCCAGGCTCCCCCGATACGCTCAACCACGCGGCCGTCCCGCCCGTGCAAACGGCGCCGGGCGGCCATCCTAACAGTGCTGATTCACAAGCGAAAGCCGCGGTTTTCGGCCACTCGGCTCAGGTCTCCAGCATCTTCCGCAGCAACGTCACATCCTCGGCGAAGCCGGCATCGGCCGCCATCAGCTCCGCCACGCGGGAGACGGCATGCATCACCGTGGTGTGGTCGCGATTGCCGAAGCGCCGGCCGATCTCGGGCAGGCTGCGCTGGGTGAGCTGCTTCGCCAGGTACATCGCCACCTGGCGCGGTCGCGCAACATTCCGGGCGCGGCGCGCACTACTCATGTCGGTTAGACGAATATTGTAGTGGTCGGCGACCTTGCGCTGGATTTCTTCGATGGAAACCCGCTTTTCATGCGCCCGCAGCACATCGTGCAGCACCTCATGGGCACCATCGATGGTGATGGGGCGGCCGAAGAGATTGGCATGCGCCACCAGGCGGTTCAGTGCGCCTTCAAGCTCCCGCACGTTCGCGGTGATCTTGTTGGCCAGCAATTCCAGCACTTTGGGCGGCACCAGAACCTGGGCCGCGGCGGCCTTGGCCTGCAGGATCGAGAGCCGCAGCTCATAGGTCGTCGCATGGATATCGGCGACCATGCCGCAGCCGAGCCGGGTCCGCAGCCGATCCTCGATGCCCGCGAGATCCGAAGGCGATTTGTCCGAGGAAACGATGATCTGCTTGCCCTGATCGACCAGCGCATTGAAGGTGTGGAAAAATTCCTCCTGCGTATTGTCCTTGCCGATCAGGAATTGCAGGTCGTCGATCATCAGTACGTCGACCGCGCGCAGGGTCTCCTTGAACTCCATGGTGTTCTGGGAGCGGAGCGCCGCGATGAAGCGGTACATGAATTTCTCGGCGGACATATAGGCGACCGTCCGGGACGGGTCATTCGCCCGGATCGCCCAGGCAGTCGCATGCATCAAATGGGTCTTGCCCAGGCCGACGCCGCCATAGAGGAAAAGCGGGTTGAAGCCCGGGGAGGCCGGTTTCTCGGAGACCCGCCGGGCGCAGGCATGGGCGAATTCGTTCGGCTTGCCGACGACGAAGGTATCGAAGGTGAAGCGCGCCTCGAGCGGCACGACCCAATCGGAACGGGACTCGGGGCTGGGCCGTGCCTCGGCAAGGCGGGGGGCCAGGGGCTCCGCCAGGCCGGCCGAGCCGGCCGGCTCCGCCACCATCCGCTCCTCGACGGCACCGGCTTCGGCGACCGGTGTGGCGGAGACGCGGATATCGACCCGGCGGACGCTCGGCTCCTCGGCCTGCCAGAGCAGGCGGAGGCGGTCGCCGTAATGGCTGTTTACCCAATCCCGCAGGAAACGGGTCGGCAGGAGGATGATGGCGTCCTCGCCCTCAACCCCTGCCAGGGTCATCTGACGCAGCCAAGTGCGGTACTCGACCTCACCCACTTCCTCACGCAGGCGGCCGCGAATGCGGGCCCAGCCGGCAGCCATATGTCCGGACGATTGGGGGGGCAAGCGGCCGGCCTCCTGTTCCATCCCTGCACACGCCAGCGCATGCCAGCCACGTCCACGCGCAGGACCGGGTCCCATGCATGATGTCAGGCCGAAAGGCGCTGGGGGAAGGTGAGCTGCCCGTCAATCCGACGGGCGGGATGATACCGCGACCCGAAAGTCCGGGACAATAGTAACTTTCCGAACGCGTGGTCACGGTGAAATAGCGACTGAATGCAACCGCAAAAAAGCGGTGTCGAATTACTTAATCTGTGCTGAAAATGCGTCAGATTGCACGATTAAGTAATTCGAAGCGTTGCGCCGGACGGCAGAACTGCCCCGGCTGGTCCTAATGAAGGACCAGTCGAAAGGCGATCAGGCCCCGATCGACTTCACCCGGGCAGACAGGCGGGAGAGCTTGCGTGCCACGGTATTCGCGTGGAAGACGCCCTTGGTGGCCGCGCGCTGCATCTCGGGCTGCGCAGCCTTCAGGGCTTCCTGCGCCTGGGACTTGTCGCCGGTGGCGATCGCGGTTTCCACCTTGCGCAGGAAGGTCCGCACCCGCGAGCGACGCGCACGGTTGCGGATCGTACGCTTCTCATTCTGACGGATGCGCTTGCGGGCAGAAGCCGTGTTCGCCATGGCGGGTTATCTTCAACTCTGAGCAAGGGTGATTGGGATGTCGCAGTCCCATAAGCCCGGGGGCCCATAGCCTGCGCAGGGAGCGGGCTTGTACCGTCGGGCCGCCTGCCGCGTCAAGCAAGCGATCCCGGCGGATCCCTGATCCAGACTCAGCGGTTGCGAAATGCCGCCGGCCGCTTCTCGGCGAAGGCGGCCATGCCTTCCTTCTGGTCCTCGGTCGAGAACAGCGCCTGAAAGGCCCGGCGCTCGAATTTCACGCCCTCGGCCAGGGTGGTCTCGAAAGCCCGGTTCACCGCTTCCTTGGCCATCGCCAGGGCGGGGGCGGAGAGGGTGCCGAGCTTCTCGCCGATCGTCACCGCCTCGGTGACCACATCGGCCAGCGGGACGATCCGGGCGACCAGGCCCGAACGCTCGGCCTCGGTCGCATCCATCATGCGGCCGGTCAGCACCAGGTCCATCGCCTTGGCCTTGCCCACGGCGCGGGTCAGCCGCTGGGTGCCGCCGGCGCCGGGGATGACGCCGAGATTGATCTCGGGCTGGCCGAATTTGGCATTGTCGGCCGCGATGATCATATCGCACATCATGGCCAGCTCGCAGCCGCCGCCGAGGGCGAAGCCCGCGACCGCGGCGATCACCGGCTTCTGGACATAGGTGACGGCTTCCCAGCGCTTGCCGATGAAATCGTCCAGATAGACCGCGGGGAAGCTGCGCGACTGCATCTCCTTGATGTCGGCGCCGGCGGCGAAGGCCCGCTCGCTGCCGGTCAGGACGATGGCGGCCACCTCCGGGTCGGCGTCGAAGCCACGGAGCGCTTGGCCCAGCTCATCCATCAACTGGTCGCAGAGCGCGTTCAGCGCCTTGGGGCGGTTGAGGCGGATCACCGCCACCCGGCCCTGCCGCTCCGTCAGGATCATCGTATAATCGGTCATGCGCGGCTCCTCCGTCTTGCGGCGGAGGATATCAGCGTTGCAGCCGTGGGCAATGGAAGGTCGCCCGCCCGGCCTGGACGAAGCGCTGGATGCCCTCGCAGCCCGGCGGGCCGGGGCAGGCCTCGCAGGGCAGGCCGGCCCGGTCATAGACCTTGAAGCGTTCCTGGAAGAAGCCGATCCCGCCGTCCGCCTGAACATAGTCCCGCAGGGAGGAGCCTCCCGCCTCGATGCTCTCCTCCAGGACCGCCTTGATCGCCGGGACCAGCCGCGCCGCCCGCGCCCCGGCGACGCTGCCGGCCAACCGCTTGGGCGAGACCCGGGCCCGGAACAGCGCCTCGCTGACATAGATATTGCCGAGTCCGGCGACCACCTTCTGGTCCAGCAGCGCCGCCTTGATCGGCGTCGCCTTCCCCGCCAGGGCGGCCGAGAGCACCGCCGGGGTGAACGCCGGCTCCAGCGGCTCCGGTCCCAGCCCGGCCAGCAGCCGGTGGCCATCCTCGGCGGCGGTCGGCACCAGGTCGACGCTGCCGAAGCGGCGCGGGTCGACGAAGCCGACCCGGATGCCTTCCTCCGTCTCCAGCGAGAGATGCTCATGCGCGATCGGCTGGTTCGGCAGGTCGGCGGCCGGCCGGGCGACCATGCGGCCGGACATGCCGAGGTGGATCAGCACCGAATCCCCGCCCGAGAGCCGCATCAGCATGTATTTGGCCCGGCGCCGGAAGCCCTCGACCCGGCTGCCGACCAGCCGCGTGGCCAGCCCATCCGGGAAGGGCCAGCGCAGGTCGGGCCGGCTGATGGCGGCGGCACGGATCACCCGGCCTTGCAGCACCGTGGCCAGGCCACGCATGACGGTCTCGACTTCCGGCAGTTCAGGCATAGGTTCCGCGTTACCCCCGCGGAGCCTATGGTGCCCGACCATGACCGATCCTGACAGCCCATCACCCGACACCATCGACTTCGGCTACCGCGCCGTCCCCAAGGCCGAGAAGGCCAGCATGGTGCGGGAGGTCTTCGACAGCGTGGCCCCGCGCTATGACCTGATGAACGACCTCATGTCACTCGGCCTGCACCGGGCCTGGAAATCCGCCTTCGTCGCCGCCATCGCGGCCTCCCCGCGGGAGGCGCTGCTGGATCTGGCGGGCGGGACCGGGGATATCTCCTTCCGCGCGCTGGAGGCGGGGGCGGGGCGGGTCATCCTGTCGGATATCAATCCTTCCATGCTGCAGGTGGCGCAGGGGCGGGCGCTGGAGCGCGGCCTGGCCGCCGGGCTGACCTTTGTTTGCGCCGATGCCGAGCATATCCCCCTGCCCGACCGCAGCGTGGAGAAGATCTCCATCGCCTTCGGCCTGCGCAATTGCACCGACAAGCCGGCGGTCCTGCGGGAGGCGCGGCGGGTGCTCCGCCCCGGCGGGCGCTTCCATTGCCTGGAATTCAGCCGGGTCGAGGTCGCGGCCCTGGCACCGCTCTATGACGCCTGGTCCTTCAAAGTCCTGCCGCGGCTTGGCGCCCGGGTCGCCCAGGATGCGGAAAGCTACCAGTACCTGGCCGAGAGCATCCGCATGTTCCCGGACCAGGAGGCATTGGCGGCGATGATGCGCGCGGCCGGGCTCGAACGGGTCGCGCATCGGAGCATGGCCGGCGGCATCGTGGCGATCCATACCGGCTGGCGCCTGTAGCCTTCCCGGAAAAACCTTTCGGAACATTGCATTGGGCGGGAGGTTCTGGTCGAAGTCACGACCGGCTGCGTGGCATTGAAGGCAATGGCGCCGCCCCCCATGCTGCATCGCAATCCCGTTCATAGTATACGTTAACCCTGAACGGGGGCTCTCCCGCGAGTAATCGCGGCAGAGGCGAGCAGCAAGGGGCCAGCGCAACCCATGATCCATCAGCACGAGGCGTCCTGGCGCCTTGCCACGCCAGTCCACTTGCGGCAGCCCGCGACCATGCCCCCGCCGGCGCCGCCCGAGCCGGAGGTGGATCCGTCCGATGTCACCCTGCCGGAAGGGTGGATCGGCCTGCCGGATTGCGTGCTGCAGAATGCCGATGCCCCGGCGGTCGCCATCCCGCTGACGCTGCTGCATCCGGAATTCGGCGTGGCCCTGCTGGGCGTGCCGGAGGAACAGGGGGCCGCGGCGGAGGCCGCGCTGCGGCTGCGGCTGGACGCGGCCCGGTTCGTTGCGATCTTTCCCGGCCACCTTCCGGTGGTGACGCTGGCCATGATGCCGGGCGAAGCGCTCAACCTGCAGCGCCGCCTGGCCGCGGCCTTCGCCGGCCTGCCGCCGCTGGAACTGGCTGGGGGCGATGGCTGGGTGGCCGTGGTCCGGCGGGCGATGCTCTCGCGCCCGCCGATGCGCCTGGCGCGTCCCGGGTTGGAAGCGGCCAACCTGCCGCGCCGCCCGGCCACGGCGGCGAACCAGGGGCATGGGCTGCGCAACTGGGTCTGGCCGATGGCGGGCGTCACGGTGGCCGCGGTGCTGGTCGGGGTGTTGCTGGGGCTCAACCATCCGGCTGGGCAGGATTCCCCGGCGCTGACCGGCACCGATCCGCAACCGGGTGCGGGTGTCGAAGCCAGTGCCCCGCCGCCGCAGGCCAATGCACCCGCACTGCAGGCCGATGCGCCAACACCGCAGGCAAGCATGCCGATGCCCCGTCCGCGGCCAGCACCTGCGCCGACGCCGCCGGTGGCGGCGCCGGCCCCCGTCAATCCGCCGCCGGTGCAGGCTCCGCCCAGTGCGCCGCTGCCGCGCGTGCTGGTGCGGAGCGCGGCCAATCTCCGCGCCGGGCCCGATACCAGCGCCCGCATCCTGCGGACCGCGCCGCGCGGCGAGGTCTTCCGGGTGCATAGCGAAGCCCGGGGATGGGTCCAGGTGGGCGATGCGACCCCGGAGGGATGGATCTTCTCAGGCCTGCTGAGCGATCCCTCTCCTTGAAAAGTCAGCTCTCCAGCGCCGGTGTCCCCTGGCGTTGCCGCCGGTCATCCAGCCAGCGCATCGCCGGCGTCACCGTGACGCCGTGCAGCCCGACCGAGACCAGCACCGTCAGCCCCACCACCGCCCAGAGCTCCGCCATCTCCGGGAAGCGGGCCGCATTGGCCGCATAGGCCAGGTAGTAGAAGCTGCCCAGGCCACGGATGCCGAAGAAAGAGATCGCCATCCGTTCCGCCATGGGCTGGCTGGTGCCGAGCATCGAGGCCATCCCGGCCAACGGGCGCACCACGAAGATGAAGGCCAGGGTTGCGACGACGCCGGCTCTGGTCAGCGGGGCCAGTAACCCGCCGGCAACAGCGCCGCCGAACAGGACCAGCAGCACCATCATCAGCAGGCGTTCGGTCTGCTCGGCGAAATCATGCAGCCGGTCGTGGTAGGCGTGCTGCCGCTCGGCGCTGCGCATCGCCAGCGCGGCGACGAAGACCGCGACGAAGCCATAGCCATGCACCAGCTCGGTCAGGCCATAGGCCAGGAAGGTGGCCCCGAGCGCCACGAAGCCATCCCCGGTGCGGGAGAGCCGGGCCCGGTTCGGCATGCGGAAGGTGAGCCAGCCGAGCAGCCGGCCGATCCCCCATCCCGCGGCCAGTCCGACAGGCAATTTCCAGGCGACATCGCGGCCGATCCAGTCCCAGGCCCAGAGCGTCGGGTCCGTCCCCACAAGGGCCAGCGCCACCGCGAGGTTGACGAAGGGGAAGGCGAGCCCGTCGTTCAGCCCGGCCTCGGCGGTCAGGGTGAAGCGCACCTCATCCTCCTCGCCGCTGCGCGGCGGGCCGACCTGGACGTCCGAGGCGAGGACCGGGTCGGTCGGGGCCAGTGCCCCGCCCAGCAGCACCGCAGCCGCGGCGCCGAGGCCGAGCAGCCAGTGGCCCACCAAACCGATGCCGAGGATCGAGAGCGGCATGGCGATGCCCAGCAGCCGCCAGGTCAACGCCCAGGTCCGCCATTGCAGCGGCCGGTCCAGCTTCAGCCCGGCGCCGGTCAGGGCGACGATCACCACCAGCTCCGTCAGCCGCTCGGCGGCTTCGGGATAGTCCATCGGGTCTGGCGTATCGCCGCGGATGACGGAGAAGAGGGGGATGACGGAGAAGAGGGCATAGCCGATGCCGATGCAGAACATGGGCAGCGACAGCGGCAATTCGCGCAGCACCATGGGCAGCCAGGCCACCAGCAGGATCAACCCGCCGAGGCCGACAAGCAACATTATGTAAGGGTCCATTCGACCGCAACGCGGATTGACCCGCGAGTTGCTTGGACTTCAGGCTTCCAGCGCGGCCCGGATGCCCTGGGTCCAGGCGCCGGCGCCGGCCGAGAGCAGGCCGATGTCCGTCTGCGTCGTCAGGAATTGCACGCCCTTGCGGATGACGGCGGCCTGGGCCCTGGGGTCGCGGTGGCCGCCGCAGCCGAAGTACTTGCCATGTGCCTTGCAGGCAGCCTGGATGCGGTCCACCGCTTCCACCAGCTCCGGGTCGGCGTATTGGCCGGGCTTGCCCATGTTGGTCAGCAGGTCGTTCATGCCGATGTGGATGACGTCGATCCCCGGCACGGCGGCGATGGCCTCGATGTTCCGCACGCCTTCGCGGGTCTCGATCATGCAGACGAGGAGGGTGGCGGCATCGATGGCGGGCAGGGCCTGGTCGGGCGGGACGGCGCGGAAATCGAAATAGGGATAGCCGCCGGTCACGCTGCGCTTGCCGAGCGGGCCGAAGCGGACGGCGTTCACCGCGATCTGCGCGTCCGCGGCGGTATTCACGTCCGGATAGACGATGCCGGTCACCCCGTTGTCCAGCAGGGCCTGGACATCGAGGTCGTGCACCGAGCGGACCCGGGCCAGCGGGGCGATGCCGATGGCCAGCGCCGCCTGGGCAATATGGCCGATGGTCTCGAGGCCGAAGAGGCTGTGCTGGACATCGATGAAGAGGAAGTCGTGCCCGGTCGCCTTGGCGATGCGGGCGATCTCGGCGGAGCGGGACATGCGGACGCCGAGGCCCAGCGCCACGCCGCCGGCGGCCAGCTTCTCCTTCACCGGATTGGTCAATGTCGTGCCGGCCATGGCGGCCTTCCCCCCTGCTTGCTTGGGGCCATGCCACACCCGCCCCGGCTTGACCGCAAGCCTCGCTGCCCCTGCAATGGCGGCTCAAGGGCGATAAGCTCCAGGAAGGCATCCGCATGGCCGATATCCGCGTGAAATCCGAAATCTCCGGCTCGGTCTGGAAGATCCTGAAGTCGCCGGGGGAGGCGGTGGCGACGGAGGAGGATCTGCTGCTGCTGGAATCGATGAAGATGGAAATCCCGGTCGCCGCGCCGCGCGCCGGCACCGTGCAGGAAGTGCTGTTCGCCGAGGGCGAGGCGGTGGCCGAGGGCGACGTGCTGCTGGTGCTCCGGACCGGCTGAGACCCGCGGGACGTTCCCCTTCCACGTGCTTTGCGCTAGTTTTGCGCCGCAGGCGGTGGAGCAGACACTTGGCGGATACATCTGGTTCGGAGGCGGCGGTCGCCGAGACCTGGTCCCAGGGCAAGGCGCAGGAACTGGAGTTCTGGCGCATGGTGGCGACCAATACGCCGCCCTGCCCGCCGGACTACCACGCCGAGATGCTGGCCCGCTGCAACCCGGCCGCCGAGATCCATCCGAGCTTCATCGCCAGCATCGTCACCGCCCCGCTGGACCAGGCGATCCTGGTCGATGTCGCGGCCGGGCCGGTGTCCTCGCTCGGCTGGTGCCACAAGGGGCAGCGGCTGAACGTGGTGCCGATCGACGCGCTGGCGGCGGAATACGGCGCCATCCTGGCCGAGGCCGGGCTGACGCCGCCGATCCCGACGCGGGTCGGCCATGCCGAGGATCTGGCGAGCCTGTTCCCGCCTGCTTCCGTCGACTTCGCCCATATGCGGAATGCGCTGGACCATTGCTACGACCCGATGAAGGTCCTGCGCGGTGCCATGACCATCCTCAAGCCCGGCGCCAGCTTCCGCGTCCATACCATCGTGAACGAGGCGGTGATCGAGGGCTACATGGGCTTCCACCAGTGGAACATCGAACGCCGCGGCGAGAAGCTGATGATCTGGCGGCCGGGCCGTGAGATCGATGTCGGCGCTGAGCTGCCGGAGGCCGCGCTGACGCTGCATGGTGGCGAGCACTGGCTGTTCATCGAGCTTGTCCGCAAGAGCTGAGGCAGCCGCCGAGCCTACGGAGCCCCGCATGCGCGTCACCATTCTCGGCGCCGGTTCGGTCGGCGGTTGGCTCGCCGCCGGATTGGCGCGGGCCGGGCTGCCGGTCGGCATCCTCGCCCGTGGCGCCAGCCTGGCCGCGCTGCGCCAGCAGGGCCTGGTCTTCCTGCAGGGTGAGGTGCGCGAGGTCTTCCCGGTCCAAGCCTCAGACGATCCCGCGGTGCTGGCCGGGGCGGATATCCTGCTGCTGGGGCTCAAGAGCCATGACCTGCCAGCGGCCTTGCCGCTGATCCAGCGCCTGTGCGGCGCGGAAACGCTGGTGGTGCCGGCGCAGAACGGCATTCCCTGGTGGTTCTTCCAGGGCTTCGGCGGGCTGGCCGAGGGGCTGGTCCTGCAATCGGTGGACCCGGGCGGGGCGCTGGCCGCGGCCATCCCGGCCGAGCGCGTCCTCGGTGCCGTCGCGCATGTGGGGGCCACCGTCGTTGCCCCGGGCACCATCCGGCTGATGAAGCAGGACCGCCTGCTGCTGGGCGATCCCTCCGGCCGGCATGCCGGCGCGCTCGCGGCCCTGGTGGCGGCGCTGCGGGCCGGCGGCATTCCCGCTGAGGCCGCGCCGGATATCCGCCGCGAGGTCTGGCTGAAGCTCTGGGGCAACTCCAACATGAACCCGCTGAGCGCCCTCTGCCGCGCCGATATGCAGGCCATGCTGGATGATACGGGGGTCCGCGGACTGATCGAGGCGATGATGGCGGAGATGGCCGCGCTAGGCGAGCTTATCGGCCTGCCGATGGGCCAGGACATCCCGGGCCGGATCGCCGTCACCCGGCGGCTCGGTGCCTTCCGGACCTCCATGCTGCAGGATCTGGAAGCGGGGCGGCGGCTGGAACTGGGTCCCTTGCTGGGCAGCCTGGTGGAATTGGCCGCCCATCTGGACCAGCCGGCGCCGACGCTGGCCGGCGTGCATGGGCTGACGCGGCTGCTGGCTGCCGCCTCCGGGTGAACTTTGGCGGCGCTTGCGCGTCCTTGACGGATGGACCGGATTTCGAGACGCGCTTGGCTCTCCGCCCTGGCTGCCTTGGCGAGCTTCCCGGCTGAGGCGAAGACCCGCCAACGTCGCCGCCCCGCGGTCACCAAGCCCCAGGTTGCCGCCAGACCGGCGCCTCAGCCCGCGCCGCCGGCGATCGACGGGCCGCCGCCGCCATCCAACATTCCAGGATTGGATCCGGCACCGCTGCCGAGGAGCCGCCTGCAAGGTCCCCTGGCGGACCGGGTACCGCGTGCGGAGCTTTCCTTCGGCCTGCCGGCCCCGACCGAGATGTTCCAGGGCGAGACCTTCGGCCGCAACGACCCTGCCCCCGATCGCCGCCCGATGCCTGGGAATGGCAGCTGGCTGCCCTCGCCGGGGGCCATCCTGCGGATGCCGTTCTGAAGCGCGCTTGACCCTGGCAGGGCGCATGTCACCGTGCCTGTCACGGGAGGCATGCCATGCTGGAACTTCGGCCTTGTTGCGAATGCTGCGGCACGGATCTGCCGCCCGAAAGCGATGCGGCGCGCATCTGCTCCTATGAATGCACCTTCTGCCTGACCTGCACGGAAACCACCCTGGCCGGCATCTGCCCCAATTGCGGGGGCGAGCTGGTACGCCGGCCGATCCGCCCCGCGGCACGGCTGCTCCGCCATCCGGCCAGCACGGTCCGGAAGGTGAAGCCGCAGGGGTGTACGGCGGCGTAGAATGCTGCGGCGTGGCTAGGCCGGCCTGGGCCGTCGGATGGCCAGGGCCAGCAGGGCCGCCAGCAGGCAGGCCGTACCCGCCAGGTAGAAGGCCGGCAGATAGCTGGCCAGCGCATCCCGGCTGAGGCCGGCACCGAGCGCGGCGATGGCGGCACCGAGCTGATGCGCGGTGAAGATCCAGCCGAAGACCAGCGGCGCCTTTTCCCGTCCGAAGGCCTGGCCCGCCAGCCGGACCGTCGGCGGTACGGTGGCGATCCAGTCCAGCCCGTAGAAGACGGCGAAGAGCGAAAGGCCGTAGAGCGAGAAGGTGCTGAGCGGCAGGAACAGCAGCGAGAGGCCGCGCAGCCCATAGTACCAGAACAGCAGGCGGCGGTTGTCGTAGCGGTCCGAGAGCCAGCCGGAGAGGATGGTGCCGACGAAATCGAAGGCGCCCATCATCGCCAGCACGGAGGCGGCCTCGACCTCTGCCATGCCGAAATCCGAGCAGAGCGGGATGAAATGGGTCTGGATCAGCCCATTGGTCGAGAGGCCGCAGATCAGGAAGGTGGCAAACAGGATCCAGAAGACGCGGGTCCGGGCGGCTTCCGCCAGGGCGGCGAAGGCATTGGCCACCGGGTTGCCCTGGGCCGGTGCCGGGCGCGGGGCAATGGCCGTCGCGGTATCGCCATAGGGATTGAGACCCAGCTCCGAGGGATGGTCGCGGCCGAACAGGAACATCAGCAGGCCGCCCAGGGCGCAGGCGGCGAGGCCGGGCAGCAGGGCGGTGCGCCAGCCCTCATGCTGCGCCAGCCAGGCGGCGAGCGGCAGGAAGGCGAGCTGGCCGGTGGCATTGGCCGCGGTCAGCATGCCCAGCACCAGGCCGCGGCGGGCGGTGAACCAGCGATTGGCGACGGTGGCGCCGAGGACCAGCGCCGTCATGCCGGTGCCGAGGCCGGTCAGTACGCCCCAGGTCAGCCAGAGCTGCCAGACGGCGGTCATCCGCATCGAGAGCAGGCAGCCGAGGATGACCAGGCCAAGGGCCATGGCCACGGTGCGGCGCAGGCCATAGCGTTGCAGCAGGGCGGCGGCGAAGGGCGCCATCAGGCCAAACAGGAGCAGCCGCAGCGCCAGGGCGCCGGAGATGGCGGCGGTCTCCCAGCCGGTCTCGCGCTGCAGCGGCAGCAGCAGGGCGCCGAGGATGCCCATGGCGCCGGCCGAGGAGAGGGAGACCAGGAAGGTCAGCGCGACCATCACCCAGCCGTAGTGGATGCCGCGCCGGGCGAGCGTCGGGGCGAGCAGGTGGGAGAGCATCACCGGTCGTCCGTCAGGCTGCGGGCGGTGGCATCCAGGATGCGGTCGGAGAGCGCCGGGTCATCGACCGCGCGCGCCAGGATCAGCGCGCCGACCAGGCTGGCGACGGTGGCGAGCGCCGCATCCTCGGGCGGCAGGCTGGCCTGGCGCGGCATGAGGGCGGTGAGGCGGGTGGCGAAGCTGCGGATGCCGCGGGTGAAGGCCTCCCGGATGGTGTCGCTCTGGCGGGCTGCCTCCGGGCCGATGGCGGCGATGGCGCAGCCGCCGCCGGGTGCGTCGCGGTGGGTGGCGGACAGGTAGCGGTTGACGATGGTGGCGAGGGTGCCGCCCTCGGCCAGATCCTTCCGGGTCTTCTCGCCGCTGGCCTCCATGGCGAGCGTCAGGGCTTCCGCCACCAGCCGGTCCTTCGAGCCGAACTGGCTGTAGAGGCTGCCATGGGTGAGGCCGGCCGCCTTGGTCAGCGCATCGACGCCGACGCCGCCGATGCCGGATTCCCGGATCATCCGGGCGGTGGCCGTCAGGATCCTCGCCCGGTTGTCGGCGGCCTGTTCCTTAGAGACGCGCATCGAAACCCCTCCGTCGCCGTGTCGCTTGACATGGTTTAGTGGCGGGTGCAATCAATGTCCAGATAGATGACGACCGCTATCTAAATGGAGGTTGGCGATGCGGATCCTTGTCCTGGGTGCCGGGGCGATCGGTGGCTACTACGGGCTGCGATTGGCCGAGGCGGGGGCGGATATCGGCTTCCTGGTCCGGCCGGGACGCGCCGCGCAGCTCGAGCGGGACGGGCTGGTGGTGGTCAGCCGCGGGGAGGAACGGCGGCGGCGGGTGCCGACCCTGCTGCCGGGCGAGGTGGAGCGGCCCTTCGATGCGGTGCTGCTGACCTGCAAGGCCTATGACCTGCCGGCCGCGGTCGAGGCCATCGCCCCGGCGATGGGCGAGCGCAGCGTGGTGCTGCCGCTGCTGAACGGGCTGGCGCATTTCGACCTGCTGGATGCGCGCTTCGGCGCCGGCCGGGTGCTGGGCGGGGTCGCCTATATCGCCACCATGCTGGAGCCCGACGGGACCATCCGCCACAGCAGCCCGATGGATACGCTGCTGTTCGGGGATCGCGGCGGCCGGCTGACGCCACCGGTGGAGGCGCTGGCGGAGGCCTTCGCGGCGACGCAGGTGACGGCCCGGGCCTCGATGGAGATCACCCAGGACCTCTGGGAGAAATGGGCGATGCTGGCGGCGGGGGCGGCGATCACCTGCCTGCTGCGTGGCACGATCGGCGAGGTGCTGGCGACCGCGGATGGCACCGCCGTCGCGGGGCGGATCGTGGCGGAGGTGCGGGCGATCGCCGCAGCGCATGGCCATGCGCCGCGGCCGGCGGCGGTGGCGCAGGCGGACAAGACGCTGGGCGATCCGCAGTCCCGCTGGGCCGCCTCCATGATGCGGGACATCCAGCAGGGCGCGCCACGGCTGGAGGCGGAGCATGTCATTGGTGACCTGCTCCGCCGCGGGCGGGACCATGGGCTGGCGGCGCCGATGCTGGAGGCGAGCTTTGCGCAACTGCAGGTCTACAACGCCCGCCAGGGGAAGCCGTCATGACGACGACCGTACTCATCACCGGGGCTTCCTCCGGCATCGGCGCGACCTATGCCGAGCGGCTCGCACAGCGCGGGCATGACCTGGTGCTGGTGGCACGTGACGGGGCGCGGCTGGAGGCGCTGGCGGCGCGGCTGGCCGGGAAGACGAGGCGGTGGGTCGATATCCTGGCCGCCGACCTGACCGACCCTGCGGCGCTGCGCCGGGTGGAGGCGCGGCTGCGCGAGGATCAGGCAATCGGCATGCTGGTGAACAATGCCGGTATGGCGGTGACCGGGACCCTGGCGGAGGCCGATCCCGACCAGCTCGAGCGGATGGTGCTGCTGAACGTGGTCGCGCCGATGCGGCTGGCGGCTGCGGCGGCGCGGGTCTTCCTCGGGCGCGGTGGCGGGACGATCGTCAACATCGCCTCCGTGCTGGCTTTGGCGCCGGAACTGTTCAACGGCGTTTATAGTGGAACCAAGGCCTTCGTGCTGAACCTGACCCAGTCGCTGCAGGCGGAGGCCGGCGATCGGCTGCGGGTGCAGGCGGTGCTGCCGGGGGCGACGCGGACCGAGATCTGGGGCCGTGCCGGCGTGGACATGGCGCAGATGCCCCCCTCCATGCTGATGGATGTCGGCGAGATGGTGGATGCGGCGCTGGCCGGGCTCGACCAAGGGGAGGCGGTGACGATCCCATCGCTGCCCGATGTGGCGGATTGGGAGCGCTTGACCGCGGCGCGGCGGGCGATGGGGCCGAACCTGTCACGGGACCATGCAGCGGAGCGGTACCGGTCATGAGCGCGAGCACGATGACGCCGCCGGTCGTCCCGGCGATGAGCCCGCGGACCCGGCTGCTGCTGCATGGCAAGGTGGTGCCGACGCTGCTGAAGCTGGCCTGGCCGAATACGCTGGTGATGCTGGCCCAGGCCTCGGTCGGATTGATCGAAACCTGGTGGGTGGCGCATCTCGGCACCGATGCGCTGGCCGGGATGGCGCTGGTCTTCCCGGGCTTCATGATGATGCAGATGCTGTCGGGCGGCGCCATCGGCGGCGGGATTTCCTCGGCCATCGCCCGCGCCCTGGGCGGTGGCCGGCGCGAGGATGCGGATGCGCTGGTGCTGCATGCGCTGGTCATCAACACCATCCTGGGGCTGGCCTTCACCGCGCTGGTGCTGTGGTTCGGCCCGTCCCTCTACGCGGCGCTGGGCGGCGAGGGTGGGTCGCTGCGGGCGGCGCTGACCTATTCGGATATCGTCTTCGGCGGGGCGGTGCTGATCTGGTTGAGCAATGCCTTCGCCAGCGTGCTGCGCGGCACCGGCAACATGATGCTGCCTTCGATCTCCATCGTCATCGGCGTGGTGGTGCTGGTGCCGCTTTCGCCCCTGCTGATCTATGGCTGGGGACCGGTGCCGGCGATGGGCATCGCCGGTGCGGGCTGGGCGGTGCTGGTGGGCATGGCCCTGTCCACAATTATCCTGGCCTGGGCGGTGATCTCGGGCCGGAGCATCGCCCGCCTGCGCTGGGCGCGGCTGCGCTGGGCCTTGTTCCGCGCCATCCTGGCGGTGGGGGCGGTGGCCTCCGTCAGCACCCTGCAGACCACGTTGACGATTGCCTTGACCACGGCGGTGGTGGCGCGGGCCGGTGGGCCGGATGCGGTGGCGGGCTATGGCACGGGGACGCGTCTGGAATACCTGCTGGTGCCACTGGTCTTCGGACTGGGGGCGCCTCTGGTGGCGCTGGTGGGCACGAATATCGGCGCCGGACAGGGCGCACGGGCCTTGCGGATCGCCCTGACCGGGGGTGCGCTGGCCTTCGTCGTTACCGAGACGGTGGGGCTGGCAGCAGCCATCTGGCCGGAGGCCTGGCTCGGGCTATTCGGCGCCGATCCGCAGATGCTGGAGACGGGCGCCGCCTATCTGCGGGTGGTGGGACCGACCTATGGCTTCTTCGGGCTGGGGCTATCGCTGTATTTCGCCTCCCAGGGAGCGGGCCGGCTGGGCTGGCCGCTTTTCGGCGGCTTGCTGCGGCTGCTGATCGCGGTGGGTGGTGGCTGGATGGCCTTGCATCTGACGGGATCGCTGGCCTGGGTCTTCGCCGCATTGGCGGCAGGGCTGGTCGTCTATGGTGTGGTGCTGGCGGTGGTGATTGCCTCGGGCGCTTGGTTTCGCCAGGCACCCGAGGCGGAGGCGGCCGCTACAGCCAGATGAAGTCGGCGCTGTCGAGATCGGCGATGGCGACACCGGTGAGGGTGATGCTGATCTCGGCATTGCCGTCGCCATTGGTGTCGATGCTGAGGACCTTGGTGCTGTTGTCGAAGCGGGCCTGACTTTCGCCCGTTGCCGTCATGGTGGCGGCGCCGAGGAAGGTGAAGGCGCCGGTCAGCATGCCGCTGAGCAATATGAGGTCTTCGGTGGCATCGAAATCCGTGATGGTGTCCCCGGTTCCGCTCGGGGATTCGCTGACCGCCGTGTAGATGAAGCGATCGACGCCTGCCCCTCCGGTCAGCTGATCGACGCCGGCCCCCCCCATGATCTGGTCGCCGCCGCTGCCGCCGATGAGGGTATCGGCGCCATCGCCACCGGTGAGGCGGGTGGAGGTGGTGCCCGAGGCGGTTATCGAATCCGCCCCGGTGCCGCCGGTGACGACCTCGATATTGGTGACTCCGACGCTGTTGGCGCCATTGGCGAGGATCAGGCGGTCCGTCCCTGCGCCGAAGTCGAAGGTGCCGCCGGTGATGACCGAGCCGAGGGTGATGATGTCGTTGCCGGTGCCGCCGGTGATGGTCTCGGCATTGGAGACGGTCAGGGTATTGGCGCCATTGGCCAGCGTCAGGCTATCCGTACCGGCGCCGAGGTTGATGGTGGCGCCGGAGATGGCGGCACCAAGGGTGACATCGTCGGCACCGGTGCCGCCGATGATGGTCTCGACCCCGGTAGCGGTGATGGTATTGGCGCCATTGGCGAGTGTGAGGCTGTCGACGCCGGCCCCGAGGCTGATGGTGGCGCCGGAGATGGCGGCGCCGAAGGTAATGGTATCCACGCCGCTGCCGCCAATGACGGTCTCGATGTGGCTGGCGGTGAGGATATTGGCGCCATTGGCGAGGGTAAGGCTGTCCGTGCCGTCGCCCAAATCGATGGTGCCGGCGGTCTGTACGGCGGAGATCGTGATCACATCGGCGCCGGTGCCGCCGGTGACGGTCTCGATGCCGGAGATGCTGAGGGTATTGGCGCCGTCGGCCAAGGTCAGGCTATCGGTGCCGGCGCCGAGGCTGACAGTGATGCCGGAGACGGCGGCGGAGAAGGTGATGCTATCGGCACCGCTGCCGCCGATGAGGGTTTCGAGGTCCGCGCCAAGGGTGAGTGTATTCGCACCCGCAGCGGAAAGCGTGAGGCTGTCGGCGCCGGCGCCGAGGGCGATGGTGGCGCCGGAGGCGGCGGCGCCGAGGGTGATGGTATCGGCGCCGGTGCCGCCGGTGACGGTCTCGATGCCGGAGATGCTGAGGGTATTGGCGCCATCGGCCAGGGTCAGGCTATCGACCCCGGTGCCGAGGCGGACGCTGATGCCGGAGACGGCGGCGGAGAAGGTGATGACATCGGCGCCGCTGCCGCCGACGAGGGTCTCGATATCGGCGCCGAGGGTGAGGGTATTGCCGCCGGCGGCCAGGGTCAGACTGTCGGCGCCGGCGCCGAGGGTGATGATATCGGCGCCGGTGCCGCCGGTGATGGTCTCGACGTTGGAGACGGTCAGGGTATTGGCGCCATTGGCCAGGGTGAGGCTGTCGGTGCCGCTGCCAAGGTTGACGGTGCCGCCGGAGACGGCGGCGCCGAGGGTGATGTCGTCGGCGCCGGTGCCGCCGGTGATGGTCTCGACGTTGGTGGCGGTGATCGTGTTCGCGCCACTGGCCAGGGTGAGGCTGTCGACGCCGGCCCCGAGGCTGACGGCGGCGCCGGAGATGGCGGCGCCGAGGGTGATGGTGTCGATCGCCGAGCTGCCGGTGATGGTCTCGACGTTGGAGACGGTCAGGGTGTTGACGGCATTGGCGAGGGTGAGGCTATCGGTGCCGTCGCCGAGGTTGATGGTGCCGGTGGTCTGACCCTCGAGCAGGGTGACGGTATCGGCGCCGGTGCCGCCGGTGACGGTCTCGATGCCGGAGATGCTGAGGGTATTGGCACCGTCGGCCAGGGTCAGGCTATCGACCCCGGTGCCGAGGCGGACGCTGATGCCGGAGACGGCGGCGGAGAAGGTGATGACATCGGCGCCGCTGCCGCCGACGAGGGTCTCGATATCGGCGCCGAGGGTGAGGGTATTGCCGCCGGCGGCCAGGGTCAGACTGTCGGCGCCGGCGCCGAGGGTGATGATATCGGCGCCGGTGCCGCCGGTGATGGTCTCGACGTTGGAGACGGTCAGGGTATTGGCGCCATTGGCCAGGGTGAGGCTGTCGGTGCCGCTGCCAAGGTTGACGGTGCCGCCGGAGACGGCGGCGCCGAGGGTGATGTCGTCGGCGCCGGTGCCGCCGGTGATGGTCTCGACGTTGGTGGCGGTGATCGTGTTCGCGCCATTGGCCAGGGTGAGGCTGTCGACGCCGGCCCCGAGGCTGACGGCGGCGCCGGAGATGGCGGCGCCGAGAATGATGTTGTCCACGGCCGAGCTGCCGGTGATGGTCTCGGCATTGGAGATTGTCAGCGTATTCGCGGCATTGAACAGCGTGACGCTATCGGTGCCGGCACCGAGATCAATGGTGCCGCTCGTCTGGCCTGCGGTCAGCGTGATCAGGTCGGCGCCGGTGCCGCCGGTGACGGTCTCGATGCCGGAGATGCTGAGGGTATTGGCGCCGTCGGCCAGGGTCAGGCTATCGGTGCCGGCGCCGAGGCTGACGCTGATGCCGGAGACGGCGGCGGAGAAGGTGATGACATCGGCGCCGCTGCCGCCGACGAGGGTCTCGATATCGGCGCCGAGGGTGAGGGTATTGCCGCCGGCGGCCAGGGTCAGGCTGTCGGCGCCGGCGCCGAGGGCGATGGTGGCACCGGAGGCGGCGGCGCCGAGGGTGATGACATCGGCGCCGGTGCCGCCGGTGATGGTCTCCACATTGGAGACGGTCATGACGTTGACGCCATTGGCCAGCACTAGGCTATCCGTACCGGCGCCAAGGTTGACTGTGGCGCCGGAGATGGCGGCGGCGAGGGTGATATCATCCGCGCCCGTGCCGCCGACAATGCTTTCGGTATTCGAGATGGTCAGCGTATAGCCGCCATTGCTCAGGGTCAGCCGGTCCACACCAGCGCCCAGGTCCACGGTCGAACCCGAAAGCGCGCCGGTCACCGTCACCGTGTCGTCGAGCGTTCCCCCAGTCAGGGTGGTGAAGCCCGCCAGCGTGATGATGTTGATCGAATTGCCGAGCGTGACGGTTCCGGACATGACCTGATTCCTGCCGAGATATTGCAGAGACCGGCCTATTGCCGATGTCGGCCCGATTTGGGCCCAGAGCCTTGGCTTACGGCAGAAGCCGTGAATCTCGCCTTAATGAGACGGCAGCGATGACATGAGATTTGGCAACAGCATCGCCCAGTCGCCGGGCCTTGGCTGGCGCCAAATGCGAAGGCTGCCATACCAGGGCGTGGTGGTTCCACTGGGGCCCCAGCGCCAGTCCGGGGCGAAGGGCAGCAGCAGCCAGGTCGGGACGCCGAGCGCACCGGCCAGATGGGCAACGGCGGTATCCACCGTGATCAGCAACTCCAACCGGGCCAGCGCCGCGGCGGTGGCGGTGAAGTCGACCAGGGTTGGGGAGAGGTCCTCCAGCCGCTCAGCGAGGCCGGCCGTGACGATATCGGCGCTGCGTGGGCCGACCTGAAGCGAGACCCAGTGGCGACCCGGCAGGGCCAGCAGGGGCGCCAGCAGCGGCAGCGGGACGGAGCGGTTGCGGTCGTTCAGGTGCTTCGGGTTGCCGGCCCAGACGAGGCCGATGCGGCCTGCTTCCCGCGCGACCGCGGGCAAGGCGAGATAGGGCGGCTGTGGGGCTGGCACCGGCTGGTCCAGCAGCAGCGGCAGGCTGAGCAGCGGTGCATGGGCGTCATGCGGCGGAACCCGGTCGCCGGCGGTGACGACCGCGTCCAGTCCAGGCAGGCCGCGCAGCAGCGGGGCAAGCGGTGGCTGAACCTCCAGCACCAGCCGGCCGACCCGGGCACGGGCGGCGGCGGCATGGCGGATGAACTGTATGGTATCGCCCAGGCCCTGTTCCCAATGGACCAGCAGCGTGCCACCGGGCAGCGGCCGGCCATCCCAGGCAGGGCTGGCGAAGCGGCGGCGCGGGGAGGCGAAGCCGGCAGCCTGCCAGCGCCATTCGTGCTCCCGCCAACCCTCGGCCCAGCGGCCGAGAAGCAGCAGCAGCAGGGCACGATTGTAGTGCATGTCGGCATTGCCGGGGGCCAGCGTCAGGGCACGATCCTGCAGGGCAAGCGCGGCCTCCAGCCGGCCGGCGCCCTGGTGGAGGTTGGCAAGGTTGTTCAGGGTTTCCGCTGCCTCCGGGCGGTCTGCCAAGGCGTGGCCATAGGCGGCCTCGGCGCCTGCGAGGTCGCCGCGGGCCTGGCAGGCGCGGCCGAGCACATGCCAGCGTTCCCAGCCCGGCCGCAGCGCGACGGCGCGGCGGAGGTGGAGATAGGCCTCGTCGGCCTCCGCTTTTTCGAGCAAGGCGCGGCCCAGGTTCCAGCCGGCATCGGGATGGTCCGGCACCGCAGCCAGGGCCTGGCGATAACGGCGGATGGCGGCATCCTCCGCACCCTGGCGGCGGAGCAGGACGCCGGCGTTGTTGGCGGCATCGGCGGCGGCGGGATCGGCGGCGAGAATTGTCTCGTAGAGCGCCAGGGCCGCGGCGGCCTCGCCCGTGGCGGCAAGCCGGTGTGCACGCGCCAATGCCGCGGTCATGCGGCGGGGCGGAGATCGGCCTGCCACTCGGCCGAACGGACCGCCGGCAGGCCGTTCACGGTGAAGCCGGGCGGCGCGGCGAGGATATTGGCGGCGACGATGCCGCGGAAGAACTCGACCGGGCGGGCGTAGAAATTGCTCGGCTGCACATAGGGGACGACATGCCAGTAGGGGGCATAGCCCAAACCCTCGATCACCTGGAGCAGGGCGGGGACGGTGCCGGGCTGGTCGGCCTCGAGGTAGAGCAGCGGGCGGTGGCGGGCGATGGTGGCGGCGGCGCCGCGCAGCACGAAGGCTTCCATGCCTTCGACATCGGCCTTGATCAGGCGGCAGCGGGGCAGGTCGAGGCCATCGATGGTCATCACCGGAACCAGGGCACCGCGGGTGGCATCGGCCGCGGCATCGCGCCGGGCCGGGTCGAGTGCCACGCTGCCGAAGCTGTGCCGGGCATTGGGGTTCATGCGGGGCACCTCGATGGTGCCGGGCGCCTCGCCCACCGCGGCATTCCAGCAGGTGAGGTGGTCCAACTCGTTCAAGGCGGCATTGGCGACGAGGTTGCGGTGGACATGCGGCTGCGGCTCGAAGGCATGGACGGCGCCCTGCGGGCCGACCAGGCGGGCCATGGCGACGGCGAGGGTGCCGATATTGGCACCGGCATCGATGGCGATGTCGCCGGGCTTGAGCACCTGGGCGAAGAGCGCGACCTCGGCCTCGGCATATTCGCCGTAGGTATCCAGCAGCCGGCCGACGTTGGTGTCCTGGCTGTTGAACAGCATCAGCCCTTGGCGGCAGGAGTTGAGCCGGCTGCGGCCGGTGGGGGGAATGAGGCTGCGGGTGGCGGCGTTGTGCAGCATCGGCGTGGCGGCGGGTTGCGGGCGGCGCCGCAGGACGAATTCGATGGCGCATTCGGCGACCGGGCCGAGGGTCTGGTCGCCCGGCAACTCGGGGCGGAAGAAGTCGCGCACGACCTGCAGCCGTTCGAGTTCGACCTGGCCGCCGAACTCGCGGGCGAGGTCGACGACATTCACCGATTTCGGCGACCAGCTTTCCGCCTTGAAGGCGGTGAAGGTCCATTTGTGGTCGGCATTGGCGCGGCTCGGCCAATGGCCGCGCTCGTACATGTCCTCGTCCGGGATGGTGATGACGAGATGGCCGCCGGGTTTCGTCACCCGGATCCAGTGGGACAGGGCGACGCGCGGGTCCACCATGTGCTCCAGGCAATGGCTGGCATGGACCAGGTCAAAGCTGGCATCGGCGACGCCGGCGAGGAATTGCGCATCGCCATCCGGCAGGTCCCATTCGCGGACGGCGGTGAGACGGGGAAAGATCCCGATATGCTGGGCGAGGCCATCCGGGCCGGCGCCGATGTCCAGCGCTTCTCCCGCCATGTAGCGGGTGACGAAACCGGAATCGGCGATGCGGCGCTTGGCCGCCTTGGATTGCTCATGCATGGGGCTACTCGGCGGCCAGGGGGATGGGAAGGGCGAGGTCGGCCAGCGCGGCCGCCAAGGCGGCGATGGGGCCGGACCAGTCGCCGGGTGCCGATTGCCGCAGCAGGCGGCCGGAGGGGTACCAGGGCGTATCGTCGCGGCCGGGCAGCCAGCGCCAGTCGGGCGCGAAAGGCAGCAGGGCCAGGAATTTCACCCCGAGGGCACCGGCAAGGTGCAGCACCGCGGTATCGACCGTGACCAGCAGGTCCAGCCTGACCAGCGCCGCGGCAGTCTCGCCGAAATCGGTCAGCAGGGGTGAGAGGTCCTCGAGCTGCGGGGCGAGGCCGAGGCTGGCAATCTCGGCCGTCCGGGAGCCGACCTGCAGGGCGCAGAAGCGCAGGCCGGGCAGGGCGAGCAGCGGCGCCAGCGCGGCGAGGCCGATCGAGCGGTTGGCGTCGTTGGCATGGCTGGGCCGCCCTGCCCAGACCAGCCCGATGCGGGGTGGGCCGCCATCGGCGGGCAGCCGCGTCTCCCAACGGGTGGCGCTGGAGGCTGGCGGCGTCAGGTAGGGCGCCGCGGGGATGCTGTCGGGCCTCGTGGCGAAGGCGCGGGGCAGGCTCAGCAACGGACAGTGCAGGTCGAAGGCGGTAAGGGGGGTGCCTTCCGGGACGACTTCGGCCGGCAGGTCGGCGGCGAGGGGAAGCAGCGCCGGCGGCAGTTCCAGCAGCAGGCGGGCTCCGCTCGCCGCAGCGAGTGGCAGGTAGCGCAGCATCATCAACGTATCGCCGAAGCCCTGTTCGGCATGCAGCAGCAGGGTGCGGCCGGGGGCAGGCTCTCCCTGCCAAAGCGGTTGGGCGAAGCCGCGTGGACGGGCAGGGAAGCCGGGCACGTGCCAGCGCCACTCGGCGCCGTCCCAGGCCGCGGCCCAATCGCCGCGCAGGAAATCGGTGACGGCGAGATTCCAGCGCGTCTCGGCATGATCCGGGCGCAGGGCGAGAGCCGCCTGATAGGCCGCGGCGGCTTCCTCTAGCCGATTCTGTGCCCGCAGGGTCCGGCCGAGATTGGAGTGGGCCAGCAGAAGCTGTGGATCCAGCGTCAGGGCCTGACGCAGGGCGGCCTCGGCATCATGGTCCTGGTGCAGCAGTTGCAGGGCCGTGCCGAGGCTGTGCCAGGCCTCGGCCTTCTCCGGTGCCAGGGTGGTCGCATGACGCAACGGGGCCAGGGCGCCCGCGGCATCCCCGCTGCGCTGCGCGACGAGGCCAAGATTGACCCAGGGCATCCACCAGCTGGGTGCTGCCCTGGTCGCCGCGGTGAATTCGGCGCGGGCCTCGGCCATCAGCCCACGGGCGAGGAAGAGGGTACCCAGGGCATTGCGCGCGGCGGCAAGCGAGGGATCCAGGAAACGGGCGCGGCAGAGGGCTGCGGTCGCCTCGCCAGGCCGATCGAGCGCCTGGAGGACCAAGCCGGCGCCTGCCCAAGCCTTGGCGCAATCCGGCGCCAGCGCGATGGCGTGGCCGAAGAGTGCAAGCGCCCTCGACCGGTCCCCGGCGGCGGCGCAGCGGTTCGCGGACAGGATCAGGCCGGACGGATCCTGCGCCTCACTGCCCGGTGGCAATGGCTTTTCCATGCCCTCTCCTGCGCGCTGTGGCGCAGAAGGCGCGCCAGATTGTGCTCTGGCGCGACCCTAGGAGGGGAGAGGCTGCGGAAGCGTTAAGGCCGCTGGTCGCTTACCAGCCGTAATGGCGCCGGGGCGGGCCGTAGTAGCGTGGCGGCGGCGCGTAGTAGCCGCGTGGCGGCCCGTAATACACCGGCGGGGGCGGGGCGTAATAGACCGGCGGAGGTGGGCGGTAATAGACCGGGGGCGGTGGCGGCGCATAATAGCGAAGCGGCGGTGGCCGGTAGTAGCCACGGTCGCCGTACCAATGGCCTTGGGCCTCGGCGGCCGAAGGTGCCAGGCTCAGCCCGGCAACCAGGGCGGCCATGGCGAGGAAGACGATACGAAGGGCGCGCATGACACCCGAACCTCCTTGCTGATACGGATCATAGCGCTTCGCCTGCGGCGGAAACGCGGCAATCCGACGGCCTGGGCGCGGCAGGTGATCACGCCCCGGCGAAGACCCGCCGGAAGATGGTGGAGACATGGGTGAAGTCCCGCTTCGGATCCATGGCCGCATCCAAGGCTGCGGCGTCCAGGGTAACGCCGGGTTCGTCCAGAAGGTTGTCGCGGAAGCTGCGAACCTCCGGCGTGCCGAGCGCCCGCCAGGTGGCCATGGCGGCGGATTGGACGGCGGCATAGGCATCCTCCCGGCTCATCCCCGCCTGGGTCAGGGCCAGCAGCACCTTCTGCGAATGGACGACGCCGCCGAGGCTTTCGAGATTCTGTGCCATGCGGGCCGGATAGATGGTCAGCTTCTCCATCATGCCGGTAAGGCGGGAGAGGGCGAAGTCGAGGCCGATGGTGGCGTCGGGGGCGATGACCCGCTCGACGCTGGAATGGCTGATGTCCCGTTCGTGCCAGAGGGTCACGTTCTCCAGCGCCGGCACGACATGGCTGCGGACCAGGCGGGCCAGGCCGGTCAGGTTCTCGCTCAGCACCGGGTTCCGCTTGTGCGGCATGCTGGAGGACCCCTTCTGGCCGGCATGGAAGAATTCCTCGGCCTCCCGGACTTCGGAGCGCTGCAGGTGGCGGACCTCGGTGGCGAGGCGCTCGATCCCGGCAGCGACCACGGCCAGGGCGCTGAAGAAGGCGGCATGGCGGTCGCGCGGGATGACCTGGGTCGAGACCGGCTCGACCGAGAGGCCGAGCTTCGCCGCGACGAATTCCTCGACCCGGGGATCGACGCTGGCGAAGGTGCCCACGGGACCGCTGATGGCGCAGGTGGCGATCTCGGCGCGGGCGATGACGAGGCGGGCCCGGTTCCGGGTGAATTCGGCGTAATAGCCCGCCAACTTCAGGCCGAAGGTGGTGGGCTCCGCCTGGATGCCGTGGCTGCGTCCGATGGTCGGGGTGAACTGGTGTTCGAAGGCGCGGGTCTTCAGCGCGGCCAGCAGGGCATCGACATCGGCAATCAGCAGGTCGGCGGCCCGGGTGAGCTGGACGGCGAAGCAGGTGTCGAGCACGTCCGAGCTGGTCATGCCCTGGTGCATGAAGCGCGCTTCCGGACCGATGCCTTCCGCCATGAAGGTCAGGAAGGCGATGACGTCGTGCCGGGTGACGCGCTCGATGGCGTCGATCGCCTCGACTTCCGCGGCGCCGATGGCGGCGGCGCGTGGGGCGCCCTTGGCGCGGATGACCTGGGCAGCCTCGGCCGGAATGGTGCCTAGTTCGGCCATGGCTTCGGCCGCCAGGGCCTCGATCTCGAACCAGATCCTGAAGCGTTCCTCGGGCGACCAGATCGCGGCCATCTGCGGGCGGGTATAGCGGGGGACCATCCGGGCCTCGATTGGTTCGGGCCGGGCCCGGCGGGCCGTGCGGCGACGGGCCGTGTGGCGACGGGGGCGGCGGCGGGGGATTGCGTTTCGCGGGGGTGTGGACCGCGGGCAACAGAATGGCAAGCCATCATGAATGTTGCGAGTTGGGGTTGCATGGAGATTGCCGAATATTTATCTGCGACCGACTCGCCCTCATCTCGCCGCTGTCGCCCAGGAGCCGCCTCATCATGCCTGACTGGATTGTTCCGCTTGCCCAGGTTCTATTCATCGATCTCGTCCTGGCGGGGGACAATGCCATCGTGGTCGGCATGGCTGCCGCGGGCCTGCCGGCCGAGCAGCGCCGCAAGGCCATCTTTTGGGGCATCATCGCCGCCACCATCATGCGGATCGGCTTCGCGGCGATCACCGCCCAGTTGCTGGCGATCGTCGGCATCACCCTGGCGGGTGGCGTGCTGCTGCTCTGGGTCTGCTGGAAGATGTTCCGCGAGCTGCGGTCGCACGGGGCTGAGCCGACGGCAGAAGGCGGCGAGGATGCGGCGGTGCCATCGGGCAAGACCCTGCCCCAGGCGATCACCCAGATCCTGGTCGCCGATATCTCCATGAGCCTCGACAATGTCCTGGCGGTGGCGGGGGCCGCGAAGGACCATACCTGGGTGCTGGTGGCGGGCCTCGCCATTTCCGTGGTGCTGATGGGCGTGGCGGCGACGCTGATCGCCAGCCTGCTGCACAAGCATCGCTGGATCGCCTGGGTCGGGCTCGCGGTCATTCTTTATGTGGCCGGCGACATGATCTGGGAGGGTACGCACCAGGTGGCGGACCAGGTCCCGGGGGCCTATGCCTATCTGCTGCTGCCGCTCGGCTACCTCGCGCTGCCGCATGTCTTCCCGGCCTGGATCTGGGCCGCGGCGACGGCCGGGCAGGTGGTGGCCATCGCGGCCCTGGCGGTTGCGACGGTGACACTGCTGCAGAAATCGGTCCGGCGGAACGACTAACCATTTGGTAATATTAGCGCGGCCTCCCCTGTCGGAGGCCGCGCCCTGGCCGCTTCACAGGCCGAAAACGCTCCCCTAGGGTGCGGCGCGCCGGGCTTCCGGCCTTTTTCGCCAGCATTTTTCGGCCGGAGCTTGCCGCATGGATTTTTCGTCGATCGCCGAGAGCTGGAATTGGCTGCTCCTCGTGCAGATTCTCGGGGTCAATATCGTCCTTTCCGGGGACAATGCCGTTCTGATCGCGCTGGCGGCGGCTGGCCTGCCTGCCGAACAGCGGGCCAAGGCCATCATGTTCGGCATGGTCCTGGCCGTCGTGCTGCGGATCGTCCTCAGCCTGCTGGCGGTGCAATTGCTGGCCATTCCAGGCCTGTTGCTGGTCGGCGGCCTGGTCCTGCTCTGGATCGCCTATAGTTTCTTCAAGGAGCTGCGCCAGGAGGACAAGACCGATGCGGAAGGCCAGCATGCCCCGCATGAGGTGAAGTCCATGGCGACGGCGCTGCGGCAGATCGTCATCGCCGACGTCTCCATGAGCCTCGACAACGTCCTCGCCGTGGCTGGTGCCGCCGTGGGCAACATGCCGATGCTGATCGTCGGCCTCGTCATCTCCATCCTTCTGATGGGTGTTGCAGCGACGCTGATCTCCAAGCTGCTCGAGCGGTATCGCTGGATTGCCTATGTGGGCGTCGCGCTGATCGTCTGGATCGGCCTGAAGATGGTCTATGAGGACGCGCATCGGCTGCTGAGCCTCTATGGCCCGGGCCACGCGGCCCTGCAGCAGCGCCCGGCGCTGATGGTGGCCGGGATGCCGGCCGCCCTGCCTGGCGGCCTGATCTGACGCGGACCATGGGCCCGGGCAGCCGGCCGGCCTGGGCCTTGCTGCTTGGGCTATTGCCGCCTGCGATGGTGTTGGCGGGCTGCGAGGCCGGCCCGGCGATACCCGCCACGGCGCAAGCCGCCGCGCGGCAGGCCTTGCCGGTCGCGGAACTGACAGGCCGCTTGCCGCCTGAGGTTGCCGGCTTTCATCGGGGCGCGACCACGAACCTGACGCAGGGCGACGACGGCCGGGAGACCGGCTATCGCACCATGGGCCGCACTGCGGCCGGGGCGAGCGTGGAACTGTATCGGCTGCCGGGCACCAGCCTGGCGGAGGGCGCGGAAGGGACGGCGGTCGAGGCTGCCTTCGCTGCACTGGTCCAGGACGCGACACGGCCGCTGCCGCAGCGGCGGTTGCAGGAAGACGATCGCTTCACCCTTGATGCCGGACTTCGGTGCGCCGCCACCCAGGGGGTCTATGGACGGGAAAGGGTGCAGGGACTGCTCTGTGCCGGCGGGATCGGTGGCGGGATCCTGCGGCTGCGGGTGACCATGCCCGAACGTGATCCCGCACCGGCCGATGCCCGGGCCTTCGCCAGCGGCATCCTGGCAGCGCTGCGCGCCCCGTGACAGCGGCCGGGCGAGTCCCTAACTCCCTGGCATGAGAAAGTCCCAGACCGAAGGCCCGATCGAGGTCTTCGACCGCCGATTGGTCCGCCTGCGGCGTGACCGTGCCGCCGCCACGGTGTCGCGCATCGCGCCCCTGCTGGAGGCTGCGGCGGATCGACTGCTCGACCGGTTGGACGATACGACCCGGGTATTCACGCGGGCGCTGGAGATCGGTGGCCGCGGGGTGGTGGCGCCCCTGCTGCAGGCGCGGGGCATTCCCTTCATCGTATCGATGGATCTCTCGGCGCGGATGGCCGCCGGCGCCGGCGGCCTTGCCCTGGCCGGGGATGAGGAGGTTCTGCCCTTCGCTCCGGACAGCTTCGACCTGATCGTGGCCAATCTGTCGCTGCATTGGGTGAACGACCTGCCGGGTGCGCTGGTGCAGATCCGCCGGGTCCTGCGCCCTGACGGGCTTTTCCTGGCCTCCCTGCCCGGGCTGGGCACCCTGCAGGAGCTCCGGGAGGCACTTGCCGGTGCCGAGAGTGCGCTGCGCGGGGGACTGTCGCCGCGGGTTTCGCCCTTTCCCGAATTGCGGGACCTGGCGGGGCTGCTGCAGCGGGCCGGCTTCGCCCTGCCGGTCGCGGATGCCGAGGCGCTGCCGATCCGCTACCGCACACCCCTGGCACTGTTGCAGGACCTGCGTGCGGCGGGCGAGGCGAATGCGGTGCTGGCACGGGACGGACGCGTGCCGCCACGGGCATTGCTGCCGATGGCAATGGCAGCCTTGCCCCAGGGGGCGGAGGGCATCCCGGCAACGCTGCGGCTGCTGGTCATGACCGGTTGGGCTCCGCATGAGAGCCAGAGCCGGCCAGCCCGGCCCGGCAGCGCGACCGCCAGGCTGGCGGATGCGCTGGGCGTGGCGGAGCGAAGCGCCGGCGAGAAGGCCGGCAGCTAGGACCGCTCGCAGGACCGGGACTGCGCCGTGGTCTTGCACCTGGGGCGCCCCGCGAGCATCTTAGAGGTTGAAGCTGCATGCAGAGACAACCGGACCCCATGGATCAGCAAGGCGGCGACGGACGCCGCATCACCCTGCATACCCCCGAGGATTTCGCGGGTATGCGCCGCGCCGGCCACTTGGCTGCCGAAACCCTGGACCTGATTACGCCGCATGTCCGCCCTGGCGTGACGACGGCTGAGCTCGACCGCATCTGCCACGAGCATATCCTGGCCCAGGGTGCGTTCCCGGCCCCGCTGGGCTACCGTGGCTATCCCAAATCGATCTGCACGTCGATCAACCATGTCGTCTGCCATGGCATTCCCGGTGAGCGGGTGCTGGCGGATGGCGATATCATCAATATCGATGTCACCGTGATCCTCGATGGCTGGCACGGCGATACCAGCCGCATGTACGTAGCCGGCACGGCTTCGACCAAGGCGCGGCTGCTGCTGGACGTGACCTATGATTCGATGATGCGTGGCCTCGAGGCGGTGAAGCCGGGAGCGACCCTGGGCGACGTGGGCCATGCCATCCAGGTTTTCGTGGAGCGGCACCGCTTTTCCGTGGTGCGGGACTTCTGCGGCCATGGGATCGGCAGGCGCTTCCATGAACCGCCGAATGTCCTGCACTTCGGCCGGCCGGGCGAGGGGCCTGTGCTCAAAGCCGGCATGTTCTTCACCATCGAGCCGATGGTGAATGCTGGCCGCCCGGAGGTGAAGATCCTCGACGATGGCTGGACAGCGGTCACGCGGGACCGCAGCCTGTCATCGCAGTTCGAACACATGATCGGGGTGACGGAGACGGGGGCGGAGATCTTCACCCTCTCTCCGGCGGGTCTGCATCGGCCGCCTTACCAAAGCTGACCGGTAGCAGAACGGGCTTGACCCGTTTTGCTCAGGATCATATGTAAATGTACAACACATTTACATAGGTGGCCCATGACCCTGGCGCCGTTGCTGGCTGCTCCCGTGCTGGTGCAGCTTCATGCCCTTGCAGCGCTTGGCGCCCTCGGCACCGGGCTGTGGCAACTCGCGGGAGGCAAAGGCACGGCATTGCATCGGCAGCTCGGCTGGGTCTGGGTAGGGCTGATGGCGGTGGTGGCCGTAAGCTCGCTCGGCATTTCCTCGGCGCGGTCGGCGGGGGCATGGTCCTGGGTCCATGGGATGGCGCTGATCGTGCTGCTGGTGCTGCCGCTCGGGGTGATGCATGCCCGGCGAGGCCGGATCAGGCCGCATCGCATATCCATGCTGGCATTGTTCCTGGGAGCCTTGGTGATTGCCGGTGGCTTCACGCTGATGCCGGGGCGAATCATGGGGCGGGTCGTCTTCGGCAGCTGAGGCAGAGACGGAAGCCAGGACTTCAAATAATACTTGGAATGTATCGAAGACGGATTTGAATTCATTGAGGACTACCAGAAGGCAGTCCGAATTCGCACCCGATCCGACGGCCTCGAGGCAATTTCGCCCTTGGATTCTATGCGGGTCCGCATCATCTTCCAATCGTTCCTGTAAGGCATCGGGCGATGCGCAGAGCTGAAGGCCGGAATGGCCTGGCCGAGGTCGGTCTGGGCGGGCTGCAATTGGAAATGCCGCAAACCAGCGTGGTGGGCGAAGGGCCGGAGCGAGGATTGGGCCGCGCGCGGGTGGTCGCTCCGCCGCCGGCGCCCGGGCATCTCGGCCATCGTGAACGCATGCGGCAGAAGCTTCTTCTCTCCGGGCCGACGGCTCTGGCGGATTACGAGTTGATGGAAATGGTGCTGTTCCTGGCCCTGCCGCGCCAGGACACCAAGCCGATCGCCAGGGCGCTGCTGAGCCGCTTCGGCAGCTTTGCCAATGCCATCGCCGCACCATTGACGGACTTGCGCCAGGTCGAGGGGATCAAGGACGCCGGGGCGGCGGCCTTGAAGACGGTGCATGCCGCGGCATTGCGACTGGCGGGGGCGGAAGTCCACAACCGGAATGTCCTCAATTCCTGGGACAAGCTGATCGACTACCTGACGGCGCATATTGCCCGTGCGGCGGTCGAGGAAGTGCATGTGCTCTTCCTCGATACCCGGAACCGGCTGCTGGCTGACGAGGTCCTCGGCCGCGGCACGGTGAACCACACGCCGATCTATCCGCGTGAGGTGGTCAAGCGGGCGCTCGAGTTGCAGGCGACGGCGATGATCTTGGTGCATAACCACCCGAGCGGCGATCCGACGCCGTCCCGGGCGGATATCGAGATGACCGGTGAGATCAAGGCGGCGGCCGCGGTCTTCGGAATCGTGCTGCATGACCACCTGATCATCGGCAACGGCCGCCAGACCTCCTTCCGCCGGGAGGGGTTGCTCTGACTGTGACTGCCATGGTCGAGGACGGCTGTTGACCGGAACCATTCGGCCCCGGCAGGCTCACGCCATGCGTAACCTGCCTCTGTTGCTTGCGACCTGTACGATGCTTTCGGGCTGCGGCCTGGCGGGCACTGCCCTGGCACAGCCGAAGCCGCCGCCCCTGGGGGTGGAGCCCATGCCGCCCGGGGGAAAGCCGCCGCCCCTGGTCGGGCCGCAATCGCCCCGTGTGCAGCCGCAGGCGCGGCCGGCACTGCCGCCGCCGGAAGCGCAGAATGGCAGTGGCACCAAGCCACCGCCCCTGCCGCCGGGAAGCGGGCCTTTTGGCGGCGCGCCGGGTGGGGGCCGGGCGGTATCCTCCGGCACCGGATTCGTCGTGGCGCCGGGGCGGTTGCTGACCAATCACCACGTCGCCAATGGCTGTACCGAGATGCGGGTCCGGACCTCCACCGGCAGCGAACTGACGGCACGGGTGGCGGCCATGGATCAGCAGCGCGACCTGGCCCTGCTGACGGTCCAGGGCGACCCGGGGCCGGTGCTCAGCTTTCGGAGCGGACCCGATGTCCGGCGCGGTGAGGGGGTGGTGACCTATGGCTTTCCCCTGGCCGGGTTGCTGTCGTCCGGCCCGACGCTGACGACGGGCGAGGTTTCCGCATTGGGCGGGATGCGGGACAACCAAACCCAATTTCAGATCAGCGCGCCGGTGCAGCCGGGGAATTCCGGCGGGCCGTTGCTGGACCTCGGCGGCAATGTCATGGGTGTCGTGGTGTCGAAGCTGAATGCCCAGCGGATTGCCCAGAGCACGGGCGATATTCCGCAGAACGTCAATTTTGCAGTGAAGGGGACGGAGGCGTTGGAATTCCTCCGTGCGAATGGCGTGCAGCCGCGCATGGCACCGACCGGCGCGGCACCGCGCAGTGCCGCCGAGGTGGGGGAAGTGGCCCATCCCTCGACGGTTTTCCTGCGCTGTATGCGGTAGCGTCGCGGCTGCCGCAGAGTTGTGGTAAGGGCAGCGTAGCGGGGGCGTGCCGAAATGGTAGCCGGAAGGGACTTAAAATCCCTCGGGCGCGAGCCCGTGCGGGTTCGAATCCCGCCGCCCCTACCAATCAATGCTGGGTTCGTGCCTCGGCATTGCGCTTGCGCGTCGCGGCGGCTTTTTTCGCCGAGGCCGAGCGATCAGCGGGGCTGCGCTCTGCGGCGGCCTTGCCGCCACGCTCGCCGCCTCGCTCCGAGGCGCTATGGGAATCCGGGACGCCTCTGCCGGAACCGCTTTTGTTGCCGCCTCCGGTGTCCTTGTTGACCGTCACCCAGGCGCGACGTTCGGCTTCCTTCTCCGGCATGCCGCGGCTTTCGTAGCTGGCTTCGATATGCTCGGCCTGGCGCTTTTGCTTGTCGGTGTAGCTCGACTTGTCTCCACGGGGCATGATGCACCTCCTGCAGGACCGGAAACTGCCATCGGATGTTGTGGTTCCACCTGTCAGCCGAAACCGGGACTGCGCCTTCCGGGCTAATCGTGGGCGGCGATACCGCGTGAAAGCCAGCCGGGCGCCAGGACCCAGTAGTCATCCGCCTGCAGGATGGCATCGCGGGCGGGATCCAGGGATTGCCGTGCCAGGGACAGGCTTTCAGCATCCCGCAGCACGTAAAGGGTCCCCGGCTCATAGCGGCCCGACTCCAGGTCCGCTGCGACCTTGCGCCGCAACTCGACCAGCGCCGCGTCATTGACCCTGGCCATATAGATCGAATCCGTCGGCATCCCGGCGAGTGCCGCGAAGCGCGCGATCGATTCCCAGCCCTGGCCCATGTTCGCCGCTGGAGCGGCACGGACCTGGTGGTAATGCCGCTCTGCTTCGTCCCAGAAGGGATCGAACAGCCGCTTCGGGATTCCGGCCGGCGCGTCTGCGACAAGGGCATGTCGCCTGGAAAGGCCAGGCCAGAGATCCACGACCTGGATCGCCAGCAGGCCCAGCAGCAGCCATCCGGTTCTGCGGCCACCCCAGGCCCGGTGGGTGAGCGCGATGGCCGCGAGGATCAAGGCATAGGCGAGAGGCCAGACCATCCGTTCGGAATTGCGCAAGGCTCCGCCGATCGAGAGCATCCAGCTTGGCAGGGCGATAAGCGTGCCGCCCCTGCCACCGATCGTGACATGCGGCGTCACGGCAAAGGCGAGCAGGGCAAGCAGGATTGTCAGCAGCGGCCATAGCCGGTGCGGCAGGCCGATCGGGCGCCGCGCCAGGGCAACGAGGCCGAAGGCCACCAAGACCAAGACTCCAAGCCCCAGATAGCTGCTGCCGGCTTCCCAATGGCCCGGATCCGGCAGGTTCGGCAACAGGGCCGACCAAGCGCCCCCATCGAGAAAGGCCAGCAGGTCGAAGTTCCAGCTTCCATAGCCTCCGGACTCATGTCCGGGTCCGCTGGCAAAGCCGCCTCGCAACAGGAAGAAGCCGCCGCACCACAAGGCGAGGCCGACGGCCAGCGGGGCTGCGGCCAGCTCGATCACGGCGCCGCGGCTGCGTGACCGCCGTAGCCAATCCGCGGCCCAGAGCGGCAGGACCATCGCCAAGAGATAGGAATGGATCAGGCTCGTGACCGCGAGGAGCATGACCCAGGCGAGCATCGTGCGGCGGCCATGGCTCGGGCCACAGGCCAGGAACAGCGCCGCCAGGATCGTCCATTGGCCGGCAAGCGGCGTGTGCCCCGCCATGCGGTTGATGAGCATGGGCTGCAGCAGCATCAGCCCGGCACCGCAGAGGCGGGCCAAGGGATCGGAGGTCGCCAGACCGATGAGGCGCCATCCCAGCACGGCCTGAAGGATGCCGCATGCCAGCAGCCAGGGGCCGACATATTGTGGAACGTCGCCCAGGCTTCGGGTCGCTTTCAGCACCAGTGCCAGCAGAGGGATGGCATCGGCGAAATAGATCGCGGTG
This sequence comes from Belnapia sp. AC561, assembly GCF_979252845.1. Lineage (NCBI taxonomy): Bacteria > Pseudomonadati > Pseudomonadota > Alphaproteobacteria > Acetobacterales > Roseomonadaceae > Belnapia > Belnapia sp. AC561. The sequence continues at coordinate 93,736 of NZ_CEEDBP010000007.1, read as the reverse complement.
CCGAGCTCGATGCCATAGGCGGGATTCGCACCGGGCGGCATCAGCCAGGGCCCGCTTTTGAAATAAGTCCAGCCGAGCCAGAGCTGGACGGGATCGGGCCCCAGGGGACCTGCCAGCAGCCAACCTTGGTTTTGGGGATTGAGCGGTGCCAGGCCGAAAAGCCCGACAACCATGATCGCACCCAGCAGGGCCGCGACCGCGCCGCCTGACCAGTCTGGCCACCGTGATCGACTATCCTTCACGCGACGCGCGGACCTAGATTTGCCAGCATCGTGACCCTCCACGCCTGGCCAACGCTGAAGCGGAAGGACGGATGCGATGGTCGCGGAAAATGCCTTGCCCGTGCAGTCCGGCGGTCTGCTGGCCGGATCGTAATTTGCCCCGTGGCTCATCTGCGGTCCGTATGGACCGTTGGGTTGCGATGACTTGAAGAACGAAGGGGAGGCGGCGATGCAGGTTCTGCTCATAGAAGATGACGCGCTGCTTCGCATGACCTTATCCGATACGCTGAGCGAGGCAGGTATCGAGGTGAATGGCCTGGCGAATGCGGAAGATGCGCTCATTCTGTTGGGTGCAGGCCAGGTGCCCGATGTGCTCGTCACCGATATCAGCCTCGGCGATGGATTGAGTGGATTCGATCTGGCTGACGTGGCCCGTGCGCGGCATCCGGAGGTCGGCGTCATTCTCATCAGCGGGACCGTGGCGGAGGCTGAACAATACCCGTTACGACGCCACGAGCGGTTTCTGGAGAAGCCCTTCGCACCGGCGGCCTTGGCCGAAGCGATCCGCCAGGCGGCGTCCAAGAAGCAGGATTAGGCAGCCGCCGATTGGGATGCTGCTTCGGCAAGGCCAAGCATGCGACGTACCGGTCGGATTTTGCTTCCTGCCGACTTTCTAGGCCAGACCATCGAAGCGTGTCGCCGCGGACTGGAATCCTGGCTCGCCATCGGGCATGACAGCAGAAATTCGAGCTAAATGAACAATCGGTAAACTTTGCGGTGCCGCTCGCGTTAGCCGGCGGTCGCAGGTGCCGGAACAGCATGCCGCAGATCTTCTCTCCCAGGTCGGACCGTCGGCTGCGTCTGGCGCTGGTCATCGGGGCGTCGATGCTCCTGCTGATCCTGGCGGTCGGCATCGCCTATGCCCGTTCCGGTGCCGCCTGGGCCATAGGTAAGCCGGCGGCGCAGCCGATCCCTTTCAGCCATGCCGTTCATGCCGGTGGACTCGGCCTCGATTGCCGCTTCTGCCATGCCGGTGTCGAGAAGGCGGCCGATGCCGGGATGCCGACTGCCGAGACTTGCCTCGGTTGTCACAGCCGGGTCTGGAACGTGGCCCCGCAATTCGCCCCGCTGGCCACCGCCCTGGCGCGGGGCATGCCGGTCGAATGGTCCTCGGTCCATCGCCTGCCGGACCATGTCCGTTTCCACCACGCTGCCCATGTGCAGTCCGGCGTCACCTGCCAGACCTGCCATGGCCCCGTCTGGGAGATGCCACGGACGGTCAAGGCGGAGACGCTGTCCATGGGTTGGTGCCTCGATTGTCACCGCAACCCGGGTGCTCGCCAAGGTCCGGCCGAACAGGTCTTCGAACGTGTCCCGGCCGGGGGGGCGCCGCCCGACCGGCCTTTCGGCCTTGCCGCTCAGCCGGTGAGGCATGGGGGGATCGAGGTGTCGCCACTGACCCGCTGCTCGACGTGCCACCGCTGATGCCAGACGATACCGCCGGCCGCCGCGACGTGCTGTTGATGGGCGCCTCCATCGCCTTGGCCGCCGCCGGCTGCGACGGTCCGGACGAGCACGGCCATCCGCTGCATGCCCGCCCGCGCGGCGTGGCGGCAGAGGATGCAAGCTATGCCACCGTGCTCGACCTGGAAGGGCTGGGCCGCGGCGTGCTGGTCCGCACCCGGGCCGGACATGCGGTGAAGCTGGAGGGCAATCCGCAGCACCCGGCCAGCCTCGGCGCGACCGATATCTTCGCCGAGGCCGCGGTGCTCTCGCTGCACGATCCGGAGCGGTCCCGCCGCATCCGCCGGGATGGCGCATCGCGCCCCCCGGCCGAGCTCGACACGGCCCTGGCCGAGGCTCGCGCCATGCTGCTGCCGGCGGGCGGCGCCGGGCTGCGGCTGCTGACCGGGCCCATCGCCTCGCCGACCCTGGCGCGGCTGATCGGCGAGATCCTGGCGGCCTATCCCGCTGCCCAGTGGCATCAGCATGATCCGCTGGCCGATGACGCGGCACTGGCGGGTGCCATGGCGGCCTTCGGCCAGCCGGTCGCCCTGCTGCCGGACCTTGCCCAGGCGAAGGTGGTCCTCTGCCTCGGTGCCGATCCACTGGGGCCGGGCCCGGCGCAGCTTCGTCAGGCACGGGACTGGATCACCGGGCGCCGGGAAGGCCGGGCTGGTGGCCGGATGCCCAGGCTCTTCGTCGCGGAGGCCTCGCCCAGCCTGACCGGGGCCCGCGCCGATCGCCGCATCCCGTTGCAGCCGGCCGAGGCCGAGGGCTTTGCCCGCGCCGTCGCCGCTGCGCTCGGCCTGCCTGGCCTGGTCCGGGCGGAGACGCATCCGGAGGCGGCAGGGATTGCGGCTGCGCTGCGCGATGCCGGCCCGGTCGGGCTGGTGCTTGCGGGGCGTGGTCAGCCGCCGGCGGTGCATGCACTGGCGCATGCGATGAACCAGATGCTCGGCACGCCAGGGACTGCGCTGCGGCTGGCCACCCCGCCACTGGCCCGGCCGGAGCCGATGGCCGCTTCGCTCCTTGCCCTGACCGCGGCCATGGCGGCGGGGGAGGTGACGCATCTGCTGGTGCTCGGCGCCAATCCAGTGGCCGAGGCGCCGGCGGCGCTGGGCTTTGCCGGGGCACTGCGCCAGGTCGCGTTCACGCTGCATGCCGGGTGCTGGGTGGATGAGACTGCGCATCGCTGCCGCTGGCATGTGCCGCTGCCGCATCCGCTGGAGGCCTGGGGCGATTCCCGCGCTTATGACGGCACCCCGGCGATCCGCCAGCCGGTCACGCTGCCGCTGGTCGAAGCGGCACGCGGCGAGGCGGAGTTGCTCGGCGCCTTGCTGGGACCCCCGCTTCCGGCGCGCGAGGCGGTGGCCGTCACCTGGCGTGCCGCCTGGGGCGAGGCGGGCTTCGACGCCCGCTGGGCCGCGGCCCTGGAGGCCGGCGTCGCCGGCGAGCCCGCCCCGGCCATCGCCCCCACCTTGCGCCCCAATTGGGACCGGCCGGGCGAGACGCCTCCCGCCGCCGCCCTGACCGCAATCTTCGCCGCCGATCCAGGCCTGCGGGCCGAGGCGCAGAATGCCTGGCTGCAGGAAATGCCACGCCCGCTGACCGGCCTCGCCTGGGGCAATGCCGCCCTGTTCGATCCGCTGACCGCTGCGACCCTCGGCTTGGCGCCGGGCGACGAGGCAGAGCTGACGCTGGACGGCCGCCAGGTGCTCGCCGCCTGCTGGCCGGTGCCGGGCCATGCGCCGGGCTGCGTCACCCTGCCGCTCGGCGGCGGACGGCAGGCGGGCGGTGCGGTCGGCACCGGGCGCGGCTTCGATGCCAACCGGCTGCGTCCGGCGGATGGCGCCTGGACCGCGCCCGGCCTGATCGTGCGGGCCACCGGCCGCCGCGCCGCGCTGGCCGCCACCGATTCGCATCACCGTCTGGACGAGGCCGGGGCGGTGCCGCGGTTGCACCCCGGGGAGGCGCTGGCGCCGATGGTGCCCGGAACCTCGCTGCATCCGCCCTGGCCCTACGAAGGCCGCGCCTGGGCCATGGCGATCGACGTCGATGCCTGCATCGGCTGCAATGCCTGCGCGGTCGCCTGCCAAGCGGAGAACAACGTTCCCATCGTCGGGCCGGAGGAACTGGCACGCGGTCGCGGCATGCATTGGCTGCGGGTGGACCGCTACGACAGCGCGGCTCCCGAACCGGCCGCCGCCAGCTTCCAGCCGGTGCCCTGCATGCAATGCGAGCAGGCGCCCTGCGAGCCGGTCTGCCCGGTGAATGCCACGGTGCACGACAACGAGGGGCTGAACGTGATGGTGCATGCCCGCTGCGTCGGCACCCGCACCTGTTCCAACAACTGCCCCTACAAGGTCCGCCGCTTCAACTGGAACGACCACCGCCGGGCGCTGGACACGCCACGCCGCAACCCGGAGGTGGCGCTGAGGCCGCGGGGCGTGATGGAAAAATGCACCTATTGCAGCCACCGGATCACCGCGGCGCGAACCCGGGCCGGACTCGAGGGCCGCGCCTTGCGGGATGGGGAGGTCGAGACCGCCTGCCAGCGGGCCTGCCCGACCCAGGCCATCACCTTCGGTGACCTGAACGCGCCGGGCAGCGCCGTCGCGGCGTTGCGCCGGGATGGCCGCAGCTACGCCCTGTTGGGCCATCTCGGCACCCGGCCGCGCACCACCTATCTGGCGCAGGTCGTACCGGACGAGACGGCATGAGCCTCTCGACTGCGCCCATCGTCGCCGCCACCCTGAGGCCCGGCGGCTGGAGTTTCCGGGTGGCGTTGCTGCTGGCGCTGGCGGGCGTCGCCCTGCTGGCCGGCGCGGTCGCGGCGCTTCTGATTTTCGGCATCGGCATCTGGGGCAACAACATCCCCTATGTCTGGGGCTTCGACCTGATCGCCTATGCCTGGTGGATCGGTATCGCCAATGCCGCCAGCCTCTTCGCGGCGGTGCTGGTGCTGCGCCGGCATGGGTTGCGGACCGCGGTGAACCGCTTCGCCGAGGCGGTGGCGCTGGCCGCCGTGCTGGCCGCCGCGCTCTATCCCATCCTGCACCTCGGCCGCCCCTGGCTGTTTGCCTGGACCATTCCCTATCCCGCGACCACCCGGCTCTGGCCGCAATTCGGCAGTCCGCTGGTCTGGGACTTCTGGGGGATCATGGCGCATGTCGTCGTCACCTCCCTGTTCTGGTTCATCGGCCTGATCCCGGATCTGGCGACCCTGCGGGACCGGGCGGCGACCCAGGGGCGCTGGGCGATGGCCCGGGCCTATGGGCTATTCGCCCTGGGCTGGCGCGGCTCGGTCGTGCATTGGCACCGGCACCAGGCGGCCTATCGGCTGGTCGCCGCGCTGGTGCTGCCGCTGCTGCTCTCGGCGCAGACGGTGGTGGCGCTGGAATTCGCCACCACCCTGGTGCCGGCCTGGCACCAGGCGCGGCTGCCGGTGCATGTGGTGGTCACCGGCCTGCCCTCCGGCCTCGGCGTGGTGCTGGCCATGGCGGCGGTGCTGCGGCAGGCGCTGTCGCTCGAGCGCTTCGTCGATGCGGAGGACATGGACCTGCTGGCCCGGCTGCTGGCCTGCGCCGCCCTGGCCTCCGGCGCCGCCTATGCACATGAGCTGATCACCGCCCTGCTGCTGGAGGATCCCGAGACCCGCGCCGCCTTCGCCGCCCGTGCCTTCGGCGCCGGGGCGCCGGCCTATTGGGGCGCGGTGCTGCTGGCGGTGCTGCTGCCGCAGCTGTTGTGGCGGCGGGCGCTGCGGCTGCGGGCCTGGGTGGTTATCCCGGTCGGGCTGCTGGCCGCGGCCGGCGTCTGGCTCGACCGCTGGTCCCTGGTGGTCGGCGGGATGCTGCAGGAACGCCTGCCGGCCCATGCCGTGGCCTATGCGCCGAGCCCGGCCGAATGGGCGCTGCTGGGCGGCAGCGCCGCATTGTTCGCCGCTGCCCTGCTGCTGTTTGGCCGCTACATTCCCGTCGTGGCGATCTTCGAGGTCCGTCACGAGGAGACAGGCGCCGAAGCCGCGGAGGAGGAACGGTGAGCCAGTCGCCACCGCAGGGCGCCATCGCCGAATTCGCCGGGGCCGAGGGTCTCATTGCCGCGGTCCGTGCCGCCCGTGCCGCCGGCTGGTCGCAGCTGGATGCGCATGCGCCGCATCCGGTGCCGGAAGCGGCGGAGGCGCTCGGGGCGCGGGCCGCACCGGTCGCCTGGATCGCCGCGGCGGCCGGGATCTCCGGGGCGGCAATTGCCTATGGCGTCTCCTGGTACCTGTCGGTGCATGACTATCCGTTGAATGTCGGCGGGCGGCCGCCGGATGCCTGGCCGGTCTTCCTGCCCGCCGCCTATATCGTCGGCGTGCTCTGGGCGGCGGCGGCGGCGCTGCTCGGGATGCTGCGGCTGAACCGGCTGCCGCGGCTGCATCACCCGGTCTTCCACGCTCGCGGCTTCCACCGCGCCAGCCAAGACCGCTACTTCCTGCACCTGTCGGCCGAGGACCCGCTGTTCGAGCCCGAGGCGGCACTCGACTTCCTGCGCGGGCTGGCGCCGTTGCGGGTTTCCGTGGTCCGCGCCGCATGATCCGCGCGCTGCCGTTCCTGCTGCTGCTGGTTGCCTGCGACGGCTGGCCGGAAAGCCCGAAGCCACCGCCGCCCGCCGCGCCGCCCGAAGGTGCCATCCCGCGCGGCGAGGCGGCCCGCCGCGCCGCGCTGGCGCCGCCCGGGCCGCCGGTGGATGCCGCGCTGCTGGCCGAGGGCGCCGGGCGCTACGCCATCTATTGCACCCCCTGCCACGGCTCCGGCGGCCGCGGCGACGGCATCGTGGTCGCGCGCGGCCACCCGCCCATCCCGCCCCTGCCGGCCGATCCGGGGCGGACCATGGCGGCCATTGCCCAGAACCTCGCCGGGGCGCATCCGGTCGCGGATCGGTTGGACCCCCGCCAGCGTTGGGCGGTGGCGCGGCATGTCGCGGCGCTGCGGGGGGAGTGATGCTCGGGCTGGTTGCTCCTTGGGCTGAGGCCTGGTTGCCGGGCTTCCTGCTGGCGGCCGGGCTGACGCTCGGCGCGCTTGTGGCGCTGGCGCTGGGCCATCTGCTGGGCGAGGCCTGGCTGGCGCCGCTGCGCCCGCCGCTGGCGGCCATGGCCCGCGCGGCCCCGGTTCTGCTGCCGCTGGCCCTGCCGCTGCTGCTGGCGGTCCCGGCGCTGTATCCCTGGGCGGCCGCGCCGGATGCCTCCGGCTGGTACCAGCCCGATGTCTTCCGGCTGCGCGGACTGGCCGTGCTGCTGCTCTGGGCCTGGCTTGGTTGGCTGCTCGCCCGGCCGGTGGTGCGGGGACGCACGGCCGGGGCGGCGTTGCTGCTGCTGGTGCTGACCGGCGGCCTCGCCATGGAGGATTGGGCGCTGTCCCGCGACCAGGCCTGGACCGGCAGCCTGCAGGGGCTGGCGCTGCTGGTCGAGCAGGCCGGCACCGCCATCGCGCTGGCGACGCTGCTGGCGCTGCGCCATGGCCTGCCCGATGAGGATGCCCGCACCGGCCTGGAACGCGCGCTGCTCACCTTCGGCCTGGCGACGCTGTGGCTGTGGTTCGTGCAGTACATCGTGGTCTATGCGGGCAACCTGCCGCATGAGGCCGCCTGGTACCTGCGCCGGTCGGCGGGTGCCTGGGGCTGGGTGAAGCTGGGCCTGGCGCTGCCGGCGTTGCTGGCGGCAATCGGGCTGGCGCTGGTGCCGCAGTGGAGGCCCTGGCGGCTGGCCGCGGTCGGCGGCCTGCTGGTGGCACAGCACCTCGCGCATCTGGCCTGGGTGGTGCGGCCGGATGCGGCATTGAGCGGCGGCGCGACCCCGGTCCTGGCCGACGCGCTGGTGGCCGGGTTCATCGCGCTGGCCGTCGCCGCCGCTTGGCGCCGTGGCGCGCGAGCGGCGTGAGCATGGACGGCCCCGACCCGCGCCGCCGCCTGCCGGCGCTGCACCGGCTGCTCGATGCACCGGCCGGTGCCGCCCTGCTGGCGGCGCATCCGCGCGCCGCCGTGGTGGCGGCCCTCCGGGTGGCGCTGGAAGCGGCACGGCTACGGCCTGATGAAAGCGACGAGGCGGGGCTCCTGGCGACCGCGACCGCGGCGCTCGGCCCGGTGCCTGGGCTGCGGCGGGTGCTGAATGCGACCGGGGTGGTGCTGCACACCGGGCTCGGCAGGGCCCCGCTGGCGCCGGCCGCCCTGGCCGCCATCGCCGGCCTCGCCGGGGGCTATGCCAATCTCGAACTCGACCTCGACAGCGGCCGCCGTGGGGATCGCCATGCAGGCTGCGCCGCGCTGCTGCGCGAGCTTACCGGCGCCGAGGCGGCGCTGGTGGTGAACAACGGCGCCGCCGCCGTGCTGCTGGCGCTCTCGGCCCTGGCGGCGGGGGGCGAGGCCGTCGTCTCCCGCGGTGAGCTGGTCGAGATCGGCGGCGGTTTCCGCATCCCGGAAGTGATCGCCCAGGGCGGCGCCCGGCTGGTCGAGGTCGGCACCACCAACCGGACGCGCCTGGCGGATTTCGCCGCGGCCATAGGTCCGGCGACGCGGGTGCTGCTGCGGGTGCATCCGGCGAATTACCGCATCCTCGGCTTCACCGAGGCGGTGCCGCCCGCGGCGCTGGCGGGGCTGGCGCATGAGCATGGGCTGCTGGCGATCGAGGATCTCGGCAGTGGCGCGCTGGCCGACCTCGGCCGCTTCGGCCTGCCGCGCGAGCCGACCCTGGCCGAGAGCGTCGCCGCCGGCTTCGACGTGGTGGCGGCCAGCGGCGACAAGCTGCTCGGCGGGCCGCAGGCCGGGTTGCTGGTCGGCCGTGCGGAGGCCATCGCCCGCTGCGCCCGGCACCCGCTGATGCGGGCGCTGCGGCCGGACAAGCTGACTCTGGCCGCGCTGGAGGCGACGCTGCGGCTCTACCGCGACCCGGCCCGGCTGGCCGAGGCGGTGCCGGCGCTCGGGATGCTGGCGATGTCCCCCGAGGCGCTGGCCGGGCATGCCGCGCGGCTGCTGGCGTTGCTGCCGGCGGCGGCCGGCGCCAGCCTGGAAGCCGGTGCCTCGTTGGCCGGCGGCGGTACCCTGCCATTGCTTGAGGTGCCGACGACGCTGGTGGCGCTGCGCCCCGCCGGACTGCCGGCCGAGGCGCTGGCGGCGCGGCTCAGGGCGGCGCGGCCGGCGCTGCTCGGCCGGCTCGACCGTGGCCGGCTGCTGCTCGACCCACGCTGCCTGGCGGAGGCCGAGATCGCCGAGGCCGCCGCCGCCGTGGCTGCTGCGCTGCCATGAGGACGGCTCTCGTCGCCGTGCTCGGCCATGTGGACCATGGCAAGACCGCCCTGGTCCGTGCCCTGACCGGCATCGAGACCGACCGGCTGCCGGAGGAGAAGGCACGCGGCATCTCCATCGCCCTCGGCTTCGCCCGGTTGGCGCTGGCCGATGGCGGCGAGGTGGATCTGGTGGATGCGCCGGGGCATGAACGCTTCGTCCGTACCATGATCGCCGGCGCCTCCGGCATGGATGCCGCGCTGCTGGTCGTGGATGCGCGGGAGGGGGTGCGGGCGCAGACCCGCGAGCATGCCGAGATCGCCGCCCTGCTCGGCATCCGCCGCGGCATCGTGGCCGTCGCCCGCAGCGATCTGGCGACGCCGGAGCAGCGTGCCGCGGCGGCCGCTGCGGCGGGTACCCTGCTGGCCGACCTCGGCCTTGGTACCTGGCCGGTGATACCGACCTCGGCCCGGACCGGCGAGGGGATCGACGACCTCGCGGCGGCGCTCGGCGGGCTGGCACGGGAGGGCGGCGCGGGCAGCGGCGGCGCCTGGCTGCCGCTCGACCGCGCCTTCACCCTGCCCGGCGCCGGGGTCGTCGTCACCGGCACGTTGCGGCGGGGCGAGCTGGCACTGGACGATGCGGTGGATCTGCTGCCCGGCCTGCGCTCCGCCACGATCCGCGGCCTGCATGTGCATGGCCAGGCGGTGGAGCGGGTGGCGCCCGGGCGACGGGTCGCCGTCGCGCTGCGCGGGCTCGAACGGGGTGAGGTGGCGCCGGGCGAGGCGCTGGCGACACCCGGCCTGCTTGCGCCCACCGGACAGTTCGATGCCTGGTTGACGGTGCTCGCCTCGGCGCCGCGGGCGTTGCGGCAGGGTGAGACGCTGCGGCTGCTTTGCGGCACGGCGGAGGTGGGGGCACGGTTGCGGCTGCTTGGGGCGGCGGCGCTGGCGCCGGGCGAGGCGGGCGTGGCGCAGCTGCGGCTCGACCGTCCGCTGGCGCTGCCGGTGCGCGAACCCTTCGTGCTGCGGCTGCCATCGCCGCCGCGGACCATCGCCGGCGGGATCCTGCTGGACCCGGCACCGCCGCACCGCCGCGCCCGCGATACCGCCCTGCTGGAGGCGATGAGCGCGGCAGCGCCGGTGCCGGCCGCGGCGTTGCGGCTCAGGGCGGCAGGCGCGGCGGGCCTGGATGCGGCCAGCCTGGCGCGGCTGGTGGGCGTGGTGCCGGCGGCGCTGGATGCCGCCGCTGTCGAGGCGGTGCCGCTGGGCAAGGGGCCACTGCTGCACCAGGCGGTGCTGGCAGCGCTGGAGAAGACTCTGCTTGGTGCGGTCGAGGCGGCGGAGCGGGCCGATCCGATGGGCCCCGGCCCGGAGGCCGGACCGCTGCTGGCCACGAGCCTGCCGCCGGCGGCACCGGGCGCCGCCATCGCTGCACGGCTGGTCGCCCGCGGCGCCTTGTCGCTGGCCTCCGGGCGACTGCGGCTGCGTGGCCTCGACCGGATGGCGCTGCTGTCGGAGCAGGACCGCGCGGCCATGGCGGCGGTGGAGGCGGCCTTTCGGACCGCCGGGCTGACGCCACCCGATGCGGTGGCGGTCGCCGCGCAGGACCCCCGCCGTGCCCAGGCAATCCGCGTTCTGCTGCGGGCCGGCGTGCTGCTGCGCTGCCCCGATGCGGTGCAGAAGCGCGAGGTGGTCTTCCACGCGGAGGCCATCGCCAAGGCGCGGCATATTTTGGCCGGCCTGCTGGCAGCGCGACCGGAAGGGGTGGCGGTCTCCGAATGCGGAGCCCTGCTCGGCATCAGCCGGCGCTTCAGCGTGCCGTTGCTGGAACGGCTGGACGCCGAAGGCTTCAGCCGCCGCAGTGGCGGGCTGCGGCAGCTCGCGGGTCAGTTGCGATAGTCGAAGGCCGGCAGGGCATGGACTTCCTCGCGGATCATCGGCAGCGTCACGCGGCGGTCGCCCTGGCGGAGCTGACCATAGGGCACGGCCACGTATCTGGCGGTGAAGCTCAGCCGCGTCTCGATCTCGATCACCGCGGTGACCACGCAGCCATCCGCGTCGGTCAGCAGATCCTCGACCTCGCCGAGCTCGACGTCGTCGGCGCTATGGACGTCACGGTCGAGCAGCGCCTTGGCCCGGGTCTGGCCGGCCGGCACCGCGGTCTGTGCCAGTACCGGGGCAAGGCCCAGGACGAAGGCGAGTACAGCGGTCAGCCGCCGCATGCGATGTTTCCTTGTTTCCGGCCATGTCAGCGGCGCAACCACCGGCCGCTGCGTCGGTTGAAACCGCGGAGGCGACAGGGGCCTGGTGGCCCCCGCGGTCTTCAAAACCGTGGGTCTGCTCAGCGCGGACGGTGGGTTCGATTCCCATCCGCCTCCGCCAGCTGGCGCTGTGGCTGATCCCTGAGATAGGCAAACCAATAGGCGCTGCCGACCAGCGCCCCGCCGACGACGTTGCCTAGGGTGACGGGCACCAGATTGGCCAGGAAGCCGGCCAGCGTCAGGTTGGGGAAGGCGGCGGCTGTGACCCCGGCCTCCATCCAGAAATCTTCCGAGGCATGCTGGCGCAGCAGCCAGCCCCAGGGAATCAGCATCATGTTGGCGACCGAATGCTGCAGCCCGAGCGCCACGAAGGCGGCGACCGGCGGGATGACGACCAGCACCTTGTCCGCCGCGCTGCGGGCGCCCCAGGCCATCCAGACCGCCAGGCAGACCAGGATATTGGCGAGGATGCCGCTGGCAAAGGCGCGGCCCGGCGGCAGCGCCGCCTTGTCCTGGGCGCCGGCGAGCGCCGCCGCGCCTACCGCGCCATCGCCGGCCAGATGAACACCGCCAAGGAAGGCGAGCACCGCCACCGCCAGCGCCCCGGCCAGGTTGGCGACGTAGACCAGGCCAAGCCTTGCCGCGATGGCGCGCAACCGGGCGCGTTCCTCGGCCCAGGCGACGACCATCAGCGTATTGCCGGTGAACAGTTCCGCCCCGCCGACCAGCACCAGGACGAGCCCGAGCGAGAAGGCCAGCCCGGACAGGAGCTGCGCCGCGCCGAAAGGCATCGCATCTTCCGCGCCGGCCAGCGTCAGGGTGGCGACCAGCCCGCCGAAGCCGATGTAGCCGCCGGCCAGCAGCCCGAGCACGGTGACCACCGGCCAGTCGAGCCCGGCCTTCCTCGCCCCGGCCGTGCTGGCCTGGGACGCGATGGCTGCCGGAGCCCGTACCTCGGGACTGGGCGGCGGGGCCATCAGTCCAGCCCCTCCAGCAATGCCTTGGCCCGTTCCAACCGGCCACTGCGGAAACCGGCAACCGGTATCGCGCCGGACCACGTCATGGCGAGGGCCGAATTGACCCGGGCGAGGGCAGGCGCCACAGCCTCGCCGGCACGGCGTCGGCTGGCGAGCTGGTCACGCAGGGTGACGATCGCCTCGAAGGCCTGGCGCGCGCCGTCGAGGTCGGCCGGCGGCGCAGCGGCGATCAACCGGTCGAGCGCGGCAATGGCCTGTTCGGCGCTCATGCCTGGGTGGCGCCGAAATAGTCGCCGGGGCGCTTGCTGCTGGCATCGCCGGCTTTCAGCAAGGCGTTGCGCAGCATTGCGCTGCCCGCCAGCACCGCGAGCGAGCCGAGCACCGGGCTGCCCAGCGCGCGGGCCGCGAGCGGCAGGGCCAGGCCCACCGCCTTGCCGCCGCCGCGATACTGCAGCGCCGAGGTGCCTTGTTCGAGCGGCCCGGCAACGCCGGCCCGGCGCCACTGCGAACCCGCCACCTCGCCGGCCAGGAATTCAGCCGCCAGCGCCACGTTTCCGAAACCTTCCAGTCGGCGGGCGCTGCCCAACTCGCCGGCGCGGCGTTGCAGCAGCGCCAGGGTGGAGGCGGCGCCCGCCATGGAAGCAGCGCCGAACTGCGCCGCCAGCGGGGCCGGGGCCGCTGCCCACAACGGGTTGCTCGTTGAGGACAACAGGGAGGCGGTATAGACCGCCATGCCGGCGCCGGTCGCCGCAGCCGGCAGCTGCGCCAAATCCGCGAGACGCCTGGCCCGCGGCCATCGGTCGCCCAGCAGATCGCCGAGCACGGTCGCCGCGCTGGCCAGCCCGAAGCCGGTCAGCAGCCAGGAGCCCCAGGACATCGGTGAGTTCGGGCGCAGGATCCGCAGCATGTTGTACCAGCGCTTCGGCGTCTTGAGATGGCCGACCAGCACCGCCGGGCCCACCACCGATCCGGCCAGCGCCAGCAGCCGGGCGCGGCGCGCCAGCCCGTCACGGTCCCAGGGGTCGTTGCGCTGCGCCACCGCCGCCAGCACCTGCGCGCCGCCGGCGGTGCCGAGCACGGCGATGTAGGTGGCAACCTTCCAGTCGAATCCGGCCGGCTTCAGCGCGGGGCGGTCATGGTAGGTCTCACCCTTCCAGGCTTCGTCCATCGGCCTGGTCATCGGCGGCCGACCCCGAGGAACAGCGCCGCCACGGCAAGCCCGGCCACCGTCGCCAGGCCGGAGACCAGCGAGGGACGCGCCCGGCGGGCCGGCCGCACCGGCGCCGCGGGCAGGCCATGCACCTCGGGCCGCTCGGTCAGCAGGAAGAAGGCGTTGAGGCGCTTGAGGCCATGCGTCGCGCCGGGCGTGCCGGGGGCGCCATAGAGATAGGCGCGGTCCTGTCCCATCTCCTGCAACTGCTCGACCCGCGCCTCGGCGCGCTCGATCAGCTCCTCGACCTCGCCGAATTGGATGCTGTCGGTCGGGCAGGCCTTGGCGCAGGCTGGTTCCATGCCGCCCTTCAGCCTGTCGTAGCAGAGCGTGCACTTGTGGGCCTTGCCATCCTCCTTCGCCAATTCGATCACCCCGAAGGGGCAGGCAGGGACGCAGTAGCTGCAGCCGTTGCAGATGTCCTGCTGCACCACCACGGTGTCGAACTCGGTGCGGAACAGCGCGCCGGTGGGGCAGGCTTCCATGCAGGGCGCCGGGTCGCAGTGCTTGCAGACATCCGACATCATCAGCCAGTTGGACTGGAAGGGCGGCATGGCGCCGGGGCGTTCGCCCTTGGGGGCCACCTTTTCCACGAAAGCGACATGCCGCCAGGTATGGGCACCGAGCGCGCCGGTATTGTCGTAGGACTGCCCGCTCAGCTTCATGCCGTCGGCGGGGAGGTTGTTCCATTCCTTGCAGGCCACCTCGCAGGCCTTGCAACCGATGCAGAGCGTAGTGTCGGTGAAGAAGCCGTAGGACCGGCCGGGCTCGATCCGGGTGCCGCAGGTCAGCTCCGATTCCTGCGGAAAAGGCGTGGTCGCCTCGGTGCCGCCCGCGCCACGCGCGCGGTCATGCGAAAGCCCGCCATCCATCAACCGGTCTCCTTGCGGCGGGGCAGCCGGCCGGCGCGCAGCGCGCAGGACAGCGACTTGTTTTCATGCATGCCGGTATTCGAATCGCCGACGATCGAGGTCAGCACATTGGCGATGTCGCCGGTGGCATAGCCGCCCCAGCCGTAGTGCCAGGGCAGCCCGAGCTGGTAGATCACGCCGCCCTTGCCATCGGTGAAGGGACGCAGCCGGTCGGTGACCAGCGCCTTCACCTCGATCTCGCCGCGCGGCGTGGACAGCACCACCCAATCGAGGTCGCGCAGTCCCAGCGTCCGGCCCAGCTCGGTCGGGATCTCGCAGAAGGCCTCCGGCTGCAGCTCCGCGGTGGTCGGCACGATGCGCGTCGGCGTGCCGCCGGAGTGATGCTCGGTGAGGCGGAAGGTGGTGAGTGCATGGGGGTAGCGCGGGTCGCCATGCGCCGAGAGCCGGTTGTCTGCCTGCTGCCATTGCTTGGCCGCGGGGCTCGCGGCATTGGCCGGGTGCAGCGGATTGCCGACGGGGGATTCGACCGGCTCGTAGTGTTCGGGCAGCGGCCCGTCGCGCAGGCCGGAAGGGGCGAACAATGCCGCCCGGCCATCGGCCAGCATGATGAAGGGATCGGTCCCGGCATGGGCATCCATGCCACGCGGCCGTTTCGCCCAGTCCGGCCGGTAGTCGGGACGCTTGGACTCGGGGAAGTCCGGCACGTCGGGGCCGGTCCATTTTGCCTGGGCCTCATCCCATTCCATCAGCGCCTTGCGGGCCGACCAGGGCTTGCCCGCAGGATCGGCGGAGGCGCGGTTGTTCAGGGTGCGGCGGTTGGCCGGCCAGGCGAAGCCCCAGCCGAGATGCGTACCCGGTCCTGCCTTGCCATCCGGCACCCGGGCACGCGCCAGGTTGCGCCCGGCCTCGGGGAAGACGCCGGCATAGATCCAGATGCCGCAGGCGGTGGAGCCGTCGTCCTTCAGCTGCTGGAAGGAGGAGAGCAGCTTGCCATCCGCCACGGTGCTGCCGTTCATCTCCCGCAGCACCGCCTCGGCATCGGGCTCATCCTCCGCATCCACCGGATAGTCCCAGGACAGGTTGCGGATGCCGGCATCCTCCGGCCGCGTGCTGCCGGCATAGAGCGCCTTCAGCCGGCGGCCGAGGTCATGGATGAAGAACAGCTCGGAGGTGCTGTCGCCCGGGGCGTCCACCACCATGTCGTGCCATTGGATCAGCCGGTGGGTATTGGTGAAGCTGCCGGCCTTCTCGCCGCTGAGCGAGGCGGGCATGAGGAAGACCTCGGTACCGATATCCTCCGGCCGCATCTCGCCGTCGCGCACCAGATGGCCGTCGCGCCAGAAGGTGGCGGTCTCGGTTTCGGCGATGTCGCGCACCACCATCCAATCGAGCCGCGCCAGGCCGCGCTGCACCAGTCGGGAATTGCTGCCGCCGACCACCGGGTTCTGCCCCATGACAAACAGCCCGCGCATGATGCCGTCGCGCATGGCCAGGGTCATCGGCAATTGGCTGTGGTCGCCTACGATGCGCGGCATCCAGTCGTAGCCCCAGCCATTGGCTTGGCTAGCCTCGCCGCCATACCAGGCGCGGAACAGGCTGACGGCATAGGCCGGGAAATCCGCCCACCAACCGGTCGGCGCCGTCTCCACCTTCAGGTACTCGGCCAGCGTGCCATGCGGCCGCAGGGCATGCGGTTGCGGCAGGTAGCCCGGCATCAACTCATAGAGCGTGGCGATGTCGGTCGAGCCCTGGATCGAGGTATGCCCGCGCAGTGCCAGCAGCCCCGCGCCCGGGCGACCGACATTGCCAAGCAGCCCCTGCAGGATGGCGCCGGCACGGATGATCTGGGCGCCGGTGGTATGGTGGTTCCAGCCAACCGCGTAGCAGATGACGCCGGTGCGTTCCCGCCCCGAGTTGCGCGCCATCGCGTCGCAGACCTTGAGGAAGGTGTCCTCCGGGCAGCCGGTGATCTGCGCCACCACCTCCGGCGTGTAGCGGGAGAAGTGGCGCCGCATGATCTGGTAGACGCAGCGCGGATGCTGCAGGGTCTCGTCGCGTGGTGGCGGCTGGTCCCGCAGGTGCGAGACCCGTTCGGCGAAGTCGCCGCCCGTCTCCATCCAAGCCTCAGCCAGTGGGGAGGGGATGGTAAGGCCCTGGTACTGCCAGCTCGCCGGATCGTAGCGGCGTTCTTCGGCTTTCCAGCCGGAAAACAGCCCATCCGCTTCGGGGCCTTCGTAGCCTTCCTCGATGATGGTCGAGAGATTCGTGTAGGGCACTGCCCAGTCACGAAACCAGAGGTCGTTCTCGAGCAGGTAGCGGATGATGCCGCCGAGGAAGGCGATGTCGGTACCGGCCCGCAGCGGCGCATAGAGGTCGCACATCGCCGAGGTCCGGGTGAAGCGCGGATCGGCATGGATCAGGGTGGCGCCCTGGGCCTTGGCCTGGAGCGCGAAGCGGAAGGCGATGGGATGGTTCTCGGCCATGTTGGAGCCCATCACGAGCACCACGTCGGCGCGCGCGACATCCCACTGGGGCAGCGTCGCCGCGCCCCGGCCGAAGGCGGTACCCAGACTGGGTACCGAGTTGTTGTGTCAAACCCTGGCCTGGTTCTCGATGAAGACCATGCCCAGCCCGGCGGAGAACAGCTTCTTGATGAGGTAATTCTCCTCATTGTCGAGCGTCGCGCCGCCCATGGAGCCGAGCGCCATGGTGTGGTTCAGCCGGGTGCCATCGGGCGCATCGGCGACGAAGCTGTCGTCGCGCACCTCCTTCGTCAGATGGGCGATGCGGTCCATGGCCCATTCGAGCGGGACCTCGCGCCACTCGCGCGCATGCGGCGCGCGATGCAGCACGCGGTCGATGCGCTGCGGGCTGGTCATCAGCCCCATGGTCGCGGCGCCTTTGGGGCAGAGCGTGCCTTGGTTGATCGGGCTGCGCGGATCGCCTTCCACCGCCACCGGGCGGCCATCCTTGGCATAGATCAACTGGGCGCAGCCCACGGCGCAATAGGGGCAGATGGAGGTGCCGACGCTATCGGCCTGGTCGGTGCGTGGCCGCAGCCCGCGCGAGGTCGCTGCCTCCGCCGCCTTGCCGGCATGGTCCTGGCCAGCGACCTGCCGTGGCACCGACCATTCGCCCAGGAATTGGCCGGCACGCTGGGAGAGACTGCGACGCATGGGGCGGCGGGGCATTGGGCGTCCTTCGGTTCAGTCCAGCGTTTCGATGCCGTAGGCGGTACCGCCAGTCATGCCCGGCGAATCCTGCCATGCCACCCGGACGCGGCGATGGGTCAGCGGCGGCAGGTCCTGCGGCTCGATCGCTGCCGAAGGCGACAGCACCAGGGTCAGGCCGCGGCCGTCATCCTGCAGCAGCCGGAACCGGCTTTCCTGCACCATCAGCATCCTGCCGTTCACGCTTTGCATCCGGGGCTGAACGCAGGCCGCTCCGGTCCGGTTGCAGGGCAATCCGCGCCGGCCCGGCGATGGTATGGCCGATGACCGCCGGGGTCTCGCCTGCCGCCCGCAGTGCGGCGAGGCAGCCCTCCGCCTGCCCGGCCGGCACCCCTGCCAGCAGGCCACCGGCGGTCTGCGGGTCCAACAACAGGGCGAGGCGCTCGGGCGCGATGCCATCCGCATCCAGCAGGTCGGGGCCGCAGGCCGCGGCATTGGCCGGGTGGAGGGTACTGGCATGGCCGGCGGCCAGCGCGGCCAGAGCCCCTGCCAGCGCCGGCACCGCCGCCGCATCCAGCCGGGCGCCGCAGCCCGAGGCGCGCAGCATCTCCAGCAGATGGCCCAGCAGGCCGAAGCCGGTGACATCGGCCGCCGCCGTTGCGCCATGCGCCAGCAGGATTCGGGAGGCCGGGAAGGGGTCCCGCTGCATCGCCGCCAGCGCCGCCGCCCAGTCCCGGCCTCGGCCAAAGCCGCGCATCCATCCGGCGAGGATGGCGCCGGTCCCGAGCGGGCGGGTCAGGATCAGCGCCTCGCCGGGGCGGAGGCCGGAGCGGCGCAGCGCCGCCTCCGGCGCCACCTCGCCGGTCACCGCGAAGCCGAGCGCGGCCTCCGCCGCCTCGCCGCTATGGCCGCCGGCGAGGCGGGCGCCAGCCGGCTCAAGCACCGATCGCGCCCCGGCCAGCATGGCGAGCAGGTCGGCCTCCAGCACCGGCTCGGCGGCCGGAGGCAGGCCGGCGATGGCTAGCGCCGCACGCGGGGTGCCGCCCATGGCGGCGATGTCGCCCAGCGCATGCGCCGCGGCGATGCGGCCGAAGACCCAGGGGTCGTCGCAGGGGGCGCGGAAATGATCGACCGACTGCACCAGGACCTGGCCGGGCGCGGGCGGCGCCAGCAGCGCGGCATCGTCCGGCGCCTCCAGCCCCAATGGCACGCCGGCATCCGGCATGCGCGGCAGCCGGGCCAGCACCCGCGCAAGCACCGCCGGCGGGACCTTGGCGCCGCAGCCGGCGCAGCGCATGGCGGGCTGTGCCATGGTGCGTGTCATGAAGGGCGGCAACCGGGCGAAGCTCGCTACCCAGTCGTGATCGATCCGGTCCTTCAGCCGCAGCGCCCAGCGCCCCGCGAGGCCGAAGGGCCCCTTGGCGGCGATCGCCCGCTCGCCCGCCAGGAGCAGTGCCAGGTGCCAGCGCTGCGGCCGGAAGGGACACGGCGCCCGGCCGGCCAGGACCCGGCGAAGGTTCTCGGCCAGCGGCACCCCCTGGCGCACGGCATAGACCCCGTTGCGCGGCCGGGGATGCGGCAGCACCGCCGCAGCATCGCCGGCGACGAAGACTGCCGGGTCATTGGTGCTTTGCAGGGTGGCGTCGGCGGCCAGCCAGCCGCCCTCGGCCAGGTCCAACCCGGTCCCAGCGAGCCAGCCGGGGGCAACGGCGCCGGCGGCCCAGAGCGCCACGCCGAAGGGCACCAGTTGGCCATTGGCCAGGCGGAGACGCTGCGGCTCCACCGCCGTCACCTCGCCGGACAGCGGCTTGATCCGTGCCGCCGCCAGCGCCCTGGCCGCAGCCCGCTGCGCTCCGGCCGCCAACCGCGGCAGCGGTCCGGCCGGGGCGAGCAGGGCGATGCGCGGCCCGGTGCCGAGCCGGGCGCGGGCCGCCAGCGCCACCTCCACCCCGGCAGCGCCGCCCCCCACCACCAGCAGGTCTTGCGGCGGATCCGCGACCAGGGCCTCCCAGGCATCGAGGAAGCGGCCCAAAGGCTTCAGCGGCAGCGCATGCTCGGCAGCACCCGGGACCAGGGCCGGCTCGGCGCCTATGGACAGCGACAGCAGATCGTAGCGCAGCGGTGGCCGGTCCGCAGCGAGGCGCAGCAGTCGCGCCGCCCGGTCCAGCCCCACGGCCTCCCCCAGCACCAGCCGTGCACCGGACGCCCGCGCCAGGGCGGCGAGGTCCACCCTGGCCGTGTCGCGGGCGATGCGCCCGGCCATGACGCCGGGGACCATGCCGGAATAGGGCTGTTCCGGCTCGGGCACGACCAGCGTCAGCCGCACCTCGGGCGGCAGCGGGCGCATGGCCAAGTGGCGCAACGCGACCAGATGCGCCGCGCCGCCACCCACCAGCACCACCTCCCGCTCGATCATTCCGCCCACCTCCTCGGCATCCATTTCGGTTAAACTTGCGTTAGCCGCAACGCTGGGCACGAAGAAAGGACGCGGGATGGGCGAGTGGACGCTGGAGAGCGCCTGGCTGGCCTATTGCGGCACACCGCCCATGCCGGGTGGGGCCGGTTGGAACTGGGACCCATGGCTGGGCATGGCACTGGTTGCCGGGCTGGCGCTGGCCTGGGACCGTGCGGCGGACCGGCGGGCCCTGCTGGCCGGCTGGATGGTACTGGCGCTCGCCCTGGTCTCGCCGCTATGCAGCCTTTCCGTGGCGCTGTTCTCGGCCCGGGTCGGGCAGCACTTGGTGATCCTGCTGGCGGCGGCGCCGCTGCTGGCACTCGGCCTGCCCGGGCCGCGCCGGGCCGCCACGCCGGGCGGCATCGCCGTGGCGGCGGCCGGCTTCGCCGTATCGCTTTGGTTCTGGCACCTGCCGGGGCCCTATTCGGCGACCTTCCGTTCCGACCTTGCCTATTGGGCGATGCATCTCAGCCTGCTCGGCGTTACGGTCTGGTTGTGGCGCGGGCTGCTGCTGGCGGCGGCAGTACGGCCGGAGGCGGTGCTGCCAGCCGGCCTCGCCACCGCGGCGCAGATGGGCGCGCTCGGCGCCTTCCTGACCTTCGCGCCTCGGCCGATCTTCCCGCCGCATGAATACACCACCCTGGCCTGGGGCCTGACCTCGCTGGAGGACCAGCAACTCGGCGGGTTGTTGATGTGGGTGCCGGGCGGCCTGGCCTTCGCCGGGGTGGCGCTCGGCGCGCTGGTGGTGGCGATGCGGCGCGGACGCTTCGCGGCGTGAGGCGGCCGGGCCTGGCTGCCTGCGCCGCGCTGGCAGGGTGTTCCGGCGTGCAGACGCCGCTCGATCCCTGGGGGGCGCAGGCCGGGCATATCGCCACGCTGACCCATGTGCTGTTCATCGGCGGCACCGCCATCTTTTTGCTGACCATGGGCTTCCTGGCGGCGGCGCTGCTGGCGCCCGGCCGGTGGCGCCAGGCGATGGGCTCGCGCCGCTTCGTCATCGGCGGCGGCGTCGTCTTCCCGGTGGTCACCTTGGCGGCGCTGCTGGTTTATTCCCTCGGCATCTCCCGTGCGTTGACCCTGCCGGGCGGGGAGGCGCCGCTGAAGGTCGAGATCATCGGCCGGCAATACTGGTGGGAGGTGCGCTACCCGGACGTCGGCGAGGGTGCCGTCACCGCCAACGAGCTGCACCTGCCGGTCGGGCGCGACGTGGAATTGCAGCTCAGCTCCGGCGACGTGATCCATAGCGTCTGGATCCCCAACCTGCACGGCAAGATGGATATGATCCCCGGTCGGGTGAACCGCCAGCGTCTCAGGGTGGACCGTACCGGCGTGCTGCGCGGGCAATGCACCGAATTCTGCGGCCTGCAGCACACCTTCATGGCCTTCTGGGTGGTGGCGCATGAGCCCGGCGACTTCGCGGCCTGGGTCGCCCGCCAGCAGGCGCCGGTCCCACCGCCCGCCACCGAGGCGGCGGCGGCGGGCATGCGGGTCTTCGGCGAGGCCGGCTGCGGCGCCTGCCACGCGGTGCGCGGTACCGAATGGCAGGGGCGGCTGGCGCCCGACCTGTCGCGCATCGGGGCCCGGCTGTCGCTGGCAGCCGGGGCGCTGGAGAACCATCGCGGCAACCTCGCCGGCTGGATCGCCGGGGCGCAGGACATCAAGCCGGGCAACGCCATGCCGGCCTATGGCCGTTCGCTGGAGGGCGCCGAGCTGCTGGCCGTCGCCGATTGGCTGGAGACCCTGCGATGAGCCCGGACCAGGGCGCCGCCGCGCCCAGCGCCGATAGCCTGCCCAATCCCTTGTCGCGTCCGGCGGATGAAGTGGGCCGGCTGCGGGCCGCCTGGGCGCGGCCGCCTGGCTGGCGCGGCATCGGCGAGATCAACAACAACCTGATCGGTCCGCTGTTCGTGGCGACGGCGTTGCTGTTCCTGACCCTGGCTGGGCTGCTCGGCCTGCTGATCCGGGTGCAGCTGGCGATGCCGGGCCTGACCATCATCGACCCGGCGACCTACAACCAGGTCTTCACCATGCATGGCACGGTGATGATGTTCCTGTTTGCTGTGCCGGCGGTGGAGGCGGTGGGCATCACCCTGCTGCCGGCCATGCTCGGCGCGCGGGAGATGCCGACGCCACGGCTCGGCGCCTATGCCTATTGGATCTACGTAATCGGCGGCCTAGCCTTCTTCTCCTCGTTGTTCTTCGGCGCGGCACCCGACGGCGGCTGGTTCATGTATCCGCCCCTGACAAGCAAGGCGCATTCGCCCGGCATCAATACCGACATGTATCTGCTGGGCATCGGCTTCATCGAGATCTCGGCCATCGCCGGAGCGATCGAGCTGATCGTCGGCATCCTGCGCTGCCGGGCGCCGGGGATGACGCTCGGCCGCATGCCGATCTTCGCCTGGGCGATGCTGGTCTTCGCCGCCATGGTGGTCTTCGCCTTCCCGGCGGTGATCGTCGCCAGCACGTTGCTCGAACTCGAACGTGCCTTCGACTGGCCCTTCTTCCTGCCGGAACGCGGCGGCGACCCGCTGCTGTGGCAGCACCTCTTCTGGTTCTTTGGCCACCCGGAGGTCTACGTCATCTTCCTGCCGGCGGCGGGCATGGTCTCGATGATCGTCCCGGCCATGGCGGGCACCGCGCTGCTGGCGCATGGGCTGGTGGTGACGGCGCTGATGGGCACCGCCTTCCTGTCCTTTGGATTGTGGGTGCACCACATGTACACCACCGGCATCCCGGGGCTGAGCCTCGCCTATTTCTCGGCGGCCGGCTTCGCCGTCTCGGTACCCTCCGGCCTGCAGGTCTTCGCCTGGATCGGCACCTTTGCCGCTGGGAAGCGGGTGCGGATCGCCACGCCGACGCTGTTCGTCTTCGGATTCCTGTTCATCTTCGTGCTGGGCGGGCTGACCGGGGTGATGGTCTCGGCGACGCCCTTCGACTGGCAGGCGCACGACACCTATTTCATCGTCGCCCACCTGCATTACGTGCTGATCGGCGGCATGGTCTTCCCGCTGCTGGCGGCGCTGTACTACTGGGCGCCGGCGATCGGCCAGCCGCTATCGGAACGCCTGGGGACATGGGCCTTCTGGCTGCTGTTCCTTGGCACGAACCTGACCTTCTTCCCCATGCATTTCGCTGGCTTCGCGGGCATGCCGCGGCGGATCTACACCTATCCGGCCGGCATGGGGCTCGAACTGTGGAATGCGCTGTCCTCGGCCGGGGCGGCGATGGTGCTGGCGGGCGGCGTGGTGCTGTTGGCCGACATCGCCTGGAATTTCCGTCCCGGTCGTGGCAGCGACCGCAGCCCCTGGCAGTCCGGTACCGCGGAATGGTTGCCGAGCGAGGATTTCGGCCTGCGCAGCATTCCCCGCATCACCGGCCGCTACCCGCTGTGGGACAATCCTCGCCTGGGCGAGGAGGTGACGGCGGGCCGCCACTTCCTGCCTGGCACGCTGACCGGGCGACGCGAGGCCCTGATTACCAGCCCGGCCGAAGCCTTGCCGCAATACGTCGCCGTCATCCCCGGCCCGGGCTTCGCCCATTTGGTGGCGGCGGTGGGCACGGCGGGCTTCTTCCTGTCGCTGGCGGTGGAGGCGGTAGTGCCGGCGGCTGGCTTCGCCCTTGTGGCGCTGGCCGGCTTCCTGCGCTGGCTCTGGACCGGCACCGACCTCGGCCCACTGCCGGCGCGGCGGGACGGGGTGGGCGAGGGGCTGGAGCTGCCGAATTACGTGACTGGGCCGCTTTCGACCTCCTGGTGGGCCATGGTCTGCCTGATGCTGGTGAGCGGCACCGCCTATGCCTGCCAGATGGGGAGCTACCTGTTTCTCTGGCTGGTGAATGGCGATGCGATGTGGCCACCGGCCGGCATGGCGGTGCCGCGTGGCGGCTGGGGGGCCGCTGCTCTCACTGGCTATGTGACGAGCGGCAGCATGCTTTTGCTGGCATCCCGCATGCTGCATCGGCGGGGAGCGCTGCCGGTGCTGCTGATGGCGGTGGCGCTGCTGATGCTGGTTGGGGGATTTGCCGCTGACCTGATGGCCCTGTGGGAGGCGGGGCTACGGCCAAGCCTGCATGCCCATGCCGCCGCGTCCTATGCGCTGCTGGTCTGGCAGGGCTTCCATGTGGCGGTGGCCACCATCATGGCTGGCTATATCATGGCGCGATCCTGGGCCGGGCTGCTGGACGGCACGCGGCGGCTCAGCTTCGACAATGTCATGCTGTTCTGGCTCTACACGGTGGGGCAGGGGTTGGCCGGGCTGGCGCTGCTCCACGGCTTCCCTCGGTTGCTTGCATGAGGACGACGGCGCGGCCGGTTTTCAGCGTGCTGCTTTCGGTCGCCGGGCTGGTGGTCTGGGCCGGGCATTTCACCGCCATCTATGCGGTCAGTGCCGTCGCCTGCGAGCGGGGCTTGCCGAGCCACTCGCTGCTCGGTCTGCCCTGGGTGCCGGCGCTGGTCGGGATGGCCACGGTGGTGGCGCTGGCGTTGCTCGGCTTGGTGATGCGGCCGGCCCTCAAGGGGCTTGGCCCTTCGCTGGCCGAAGGCGGCGAGGCAGAGCCGCATTTCACCCGATGGTTCGCCGGTAGCACCGCCGTGCTGGCCGCGCTGGGCGTGGTATTCCAGACGATGCCGGTGTTGATGATGCCGGGGTGTGGCCACTAGGTCCGCGGGCGGATCCGCGGCGTCTCGCGTGGCCCGCCGTCGCTGGGGGCCAGCTGCATCCCTGCCGGTACAGGTGGCAAGCGACTGGCGCCCAGGGTGAAGAGATAGGCCGCGGCGTCGCGTGCCTCCGCCTCGCTGAGGCCCAGGCTCGGCATGGCCGAGTCTGGTGAGATGGCGCCCGGATCCTGCAGCCAAGCGATCAGGTTGTCGGGTGCGTTCGGCAGACGACCGCCGACATAGCCACGCCGGGACCATTCCGTGAGTGGCGGGCCGACCCAGGAGACCGCACCGCGTACCCCGGGGATGACATGGCAGGCGCCGCAGCCGGTGGCGAGGATCACCGCATGGCCGCGTGCAGGGTCGCCACCGGCAACGCGAAGCGCGGGTGGCTCCTCCGCCTCGCAGGCAGTGGCCAGCAGTAATGCTATACCGCAGGCCAAGCGTCGCAGGTTCATGTCTGAGGGGCTGACTTGGTGCGGCGGTTCATGAGAGGTGGATCCTGCAATGCCTGACCGGCAACGTTGCCGCCCGAGGGCTGGTTGCAGGTCTCAGTGCCGCTGCAGAACCTGATGCGCCAACCGCGGGGGTTTGAAGCAAGTCGAGCCGGAAAGCGGCGTGCATATACCTCCGTTGCTTGGTTCGGAGGAGGTTTCAGCGCCCCCCGCAGGCTGTCAGATGATCGGCCAAAAGCGGTGCCCATCCGGCGTTGAGGATGGCGCGGAGAGGGCCTTTCAGCAGCGCAGTATCGATCTGCTGCCCAGGATCGATGATGGGTTGGGAGGGATCGAAGCTTCGAAGATTCAACCGAACCAAGGCAATGAAACATTGCCTTGCTGCAACCATGACATTCATCAGGTCACCGATGACCCATACATTCTCAAATAAATTCTGCGCCTGAACCACGGGCTTGACCGCTTCCAGACCGGTCGAGAAGCTGTCGCGTGCCGCATCCCGCATGCCGAATGCGCTCATCAACAGGCCATGCGTAAAACAACCCAGTACGAGGTTGAGTGCGCTTACCTTTGCGAAGTGGACGTTGGGAACCTGTCTGACATTGACTGCGAACAAGGTCGCGGCATCGGTGTACCGGTTGTTCAGAAGGGCCAGATATCCAGCGACCGTGGCTAGGGAAATCGTCCAACGGATGTAGCGCCAATCGGGGGTGTCCCCGCCTTCGCGAATGAGGTCCTCACCGAGGACGATATCCTCAAGCGCCATCTGAACGATGGTCTGCGCCCGTGCAAAGTCGGCTGGCTGCAGCTGGGCGAAAGGTCGTTCCAGAATCCGATGAGCCATGACGACAAGGGCCGCGTTACGGACGACAAAATCATCCGGGAACCGCAGGACGGCTGCCCACGCGCCAAGCTCCAGAAGTACTGGCGAGGTGAAGCGTGAATGATGCAGCTGAATAAGCTTATGAAATTCATCGGGCGTATCCAACGCCAAAGCGCGGAAGACGTCGCCTTCAAATCGAACTGGGACATCAGGTTCTAAAGATCTGCCGTAGGCATCGATGGCGTCAACCCGCATCTCAGTGAGGGTCAGCAGCGTCGAAATGTCGACTTCAACAGATTGGAAGTTCGTCGTATTGCCTATTGTTCCTTTTGCATCGGACATAGAGAAAACTGCAATAGATTCGCCTCCGACGGCGAGGGTAATAGACTTGCCTACCATTCCTTCATCGTAATTGACGGCGGAGCTGGAGAAGCGCACCTTGCGACGGCCATTATCAACTTCTGACGCAATCGAGACTTTCATAGTATTTACCTAGTGCACCAAACGGTTTGCGCCATCTCAAAGTTGATCCACAAACAGAACGTCTTAAAAAACACCGATTTGCTTGAAAGGTCAACGTGGTCTGCTTCCGGCTCCACCCGGTTATCCTTCCTCAGGCCTGATTCAGCCGGGCAGCCTCGGCCATGACCTCGATCGCTTCCGGTTGGCGCGAACGAACCGTCAAGGCATCGGCGCCTGAGTCCTCCCAGGCTCGGAAGCGTTGCTTGATACGGGCCGCTGGTCCAACCAAGGCCTTGGCATCCACCCACTCGTCCGGGACGGCCGCGGTTGCTTCTTCCTTATGGCCCGCAAGATAGAGTTCCTGGACTCTGTTGGCGGCATCGCCGAAGCCACGCCGCGTCATCATGTCCTTGTGGAAATTCTTGTCCTTGTGCCCCATCCCGCCAACGTAGAGGGCGACCTCTGGCTTAAGCCGGGCCAATGCAGCACCGACATCCTCCGCGACCTCGACATGGGCCGAGGCCTGGATGGTGAAGTCGGCCCGGGACTTAGGCTTGCCGGTGCTGGCCGTAGCGCGGCGGAAGCCTTCTTCCAGCCACGGCATATAGTCCGGCAAGCAACCAGGCACGAAACCCAAGGCGAGCCAGCCATCCGCGATCTCGGCCGTGAGTTTCACGGTCGATTCGTTCTCGGTCCCTAAGTAAATCGGGATATCGGGATTCATGTGAAGGATCGATTTCAGCGGCTTGCCAACGCCGAGGGCGCCTTCGCCGGTATAAGGCAAGCTGATCTCGCGTCCATCGTGGATGACTGGCGCTTCCCGGCGGAAGATCTTCCGCATGATAGCGACGTAGTCCTTCATGCGGTAATAAGGCTTGCCCCAGGGCTCGCCATACCAGCCCTCGACGATTTGCGGGCCGGAAACGCCGAGGCCCGCGATGAAGCGGCCACCGCCGGCCAGGCTATCGACCGTGGCGGCACACATCGCCGCATTCGCCGGGCTGCGGGCGGCGAGTTGCATGATGCCGGTCCCGAGCCGGATGCGATGCGTCACGGCCGCCAGATAGGCGAGGGGGCTGACGGCGTCGGACCCATAGGCCTCCGCCGTCCAGACGGTGTCGTAGCCCAGAGCCTCGGCCCGCTGGACCAGCTTCACCGGAACATCAAGCCGTGCACCGGAATAGCCGATCGACAGGCCAAGCTTCATGGTTTCCTCCGCAGGCTTTCCGACAAGCTGCCGGAATAGCGGATGGATTCCAATATCTCGCTAGGGTGGTGCGGCAACCGGAGCGAAGTGGGGAATTGCGGCCAGGAGCTCCGCCGTATAGCCGGCCTCGGGCGCGGCGAAGATCGTATCGCTCTGCCCTTCCTCCACCAATCGTCCGGTCTGCAGCACGATGGTCCGCTCGCACATCATCCGCACGACGTTGAGGTCATGGCTGACGAAGAGGTAGGCAAGCCCGGTTTCCCGCCGCAAACGGTCCAGTAGATGAAGGACGACAGCCTGGACCGAGACATCCAGCGCTGCGGTCGGCTCATCCAGCACCAGCAGCTTCGGCCCGACAGAAATCGCCCGGGCGATGCCCACGCGGGCTTTCTGACCCCCTGAAAGCTGGTGGGGGAAGCGCTCGAGCAATTCCAACGGAAGCCCGACCTTCTCGGCGCAATCGTAGACATACTTACGCAACTTATCGCGATCGTTGATTTCCAATAGCCTGCGTAAGGGATCGGCGATGGAGTCGAAGGCGGAGAATCGAGGGTTCAGGCTTTCCCCATGGTCTTGGAAGACAAGCTGTATATCCTTGCGGAACCGGCTGCGGTGGAATGCCGAAGCCGGAACGGCCCCGATATCCTCGCCGTCGAAGCGGATCTCGCCGGCGGTCTGGTCGAGGAGACGGCATACCAGCCGCGAGATCGTGCTCTTGCCCGACCCGGATTCCCCGACCAGGCCCAGGCTCTCACCGGCGTTGAGGTGGAAGGAAACCCGGTCGACGGCCGGCGTCTTGCCATGGCCGAAGACCTTGATCAGGTCCCGTACCTCGAGGAGCGCGCTGCCCCTGACCGGCGCCGCTTTGGGTAGCGGCGGCTTTCCGACCAGGCTCTGGACCGTAGAGTTCCGGGTCGGGGAAGCTGCAACCAAGCGTTGCGTATAGCCATGCCGGGGATTGCCGAAGAGCTGCGCCGGAGCAGCCTGCTCGACCACCTGGCCACGCTCCATCACTGCGACGCGGCCACAGTATTGCGCCGCCAGGCCCAGGTCGTGGGTGATCAGGATCATTGCCATGCCGCGCCGGGCGGTGATCTCCGCCAGCATGTCCATGACGGTCTTCTGGGTCGTCACGTCGAGCCCGGTGGTGGGTTCATCCGCGATCAACAGGCTGGGTTCGCAGGCGATGGCCATGGCGATCATCACCCGCTGGCACATGCCGCCCGAAAGCTCATGTGGAAAGGCGGCGAGGCGTTGGATCGGGTCGCGGATGCGGACCGCCTCCAGCAGTTCCACCGCCCGGTCCCTTGCCTCGGAGACGAGCAAGGGTTCATGCGCGCGCAGGGCGTCGGCGATCTGCAGGCCGATGGGGCGGATCGGGTTCAGCGCGGCGCGTGGGTTCTGGAAGATCATGGACATGGCCGCGCCCCGCAGCGGCGCCAGCACCCGGCGCCCGGCATGGGTGATGTCCTGGCCACGGAAGCGGATGCGGCCGCCGCTGACCTTTCCGGCCCGGTCCAGCAGCCGCATCACGCAGAAGGCGGTGACCGATTTGCCAGAACCGCTTTCCCCCACGATGCCGAAGGTCTCCCCCGCCGCGACATCGAGCGAGACACCGCGCAGCGCCCGCACCACGCCGTTGCGGGTGGAAAAATCGACCTGGAGGTCTTCGACCTGCAGCAGGGTCACGTGCGCATCCTGGGGTCCAGGATATCCCGCAGCCCATCGCCGAGCAGGTTGAAGCAAAGCACCGCAAACATCAGCGCGCCTCCTGGGCAGACGACCAGCCACCATTTGCCGGTGGAGATGAAGCGCGCCCCTTCCGCCACCATGATCCCCCATTCCGGCGTCGGCGGCCGGACCCCGAGGCCGAGGAAGGACAGGCCGGCGGCATTGAGGATGGCCCAGCCGAGATTGAGCGAGATCTGCACCGCCATGGCCGGCAGCACGTTGGGCAGCAGGAAGCGCAGCACAACCTGGGCATGGCTATTGCCCGAAGCCCGCGCCGCCTCCACCCAGCCGAGGCCGCGGCGGATATTCACCTCCGCACGGGTGAACCGGATGTAGAAGGGCAGGTTGATGATGGCCGTCGCGTAGATGATGTTCTCCACCCGGTTGCCCAGCGCCGCGACCATCGCCATGGCCAGCACGAACAGCGGGAAGGCCATCAGCACATCGACGAAGCGACCGACCCAGGCATCCAGCCGGCCGCCGCGGTAGCCGCAGAAACTGCCGATGATGGCGCCCAGCAGGAAGGATAGGCTGACGGCGGAAGCGGCGATCAGCAGGTCCAGCCCGGTCGCCACCAGCACCCGGCTGAAGACATCCCGCCCCAGCTGGTCCGTGCCGAACCAATGCGCCGCACTCGGCGGCTGCAACGCGATGGGTACGTTGGAGGCAACGGGATCGTAGGGCGCCAGCCAGGGGCCGAAGATCGCCGCCAGCACCAGCAGCCCACAGCCGCAGCCGGCAAGCAGGGTCAGCGGATTGCCGCGCAGGACCCAGCGCGCATGCCGCAAGGTCGCGCTCATCCGATCGAGACCCGCGGATCGGCCAGGCCGTAGAGCACATCGACCGTGAGGTTCACCGCGACGAAGATCAGCGCCATCAGCAGCACGAAGCCCTGAACCGGGGCGTAATCGGAGGCCAGCAGCGCATCGAGCGCATAGGAGGCGACGCCGGGCCAGGAAAAGACTTTCTCCACCAGCACGTTGGCGCCGAGCATGGTGGAGAAGACGATGCCCATGATGGTGATGACCGGCAGCAGCGCATTGCGCAGCGCATAGACCAGGATCACCCGCTTGCGGGACAGGCCAAGCGCTTCCCCGGTGCGGATGAAGTCGCTGGTCAGCACTGCCAGCATGGAGGCCCGGGTCATGCGTGCAAGGGGTGCCAGCACGAACAGCGCCATGGTGCAGGCCGGCAGCACGAGCTGGCTGGCCGCCGCCCCGAAAGCCTCCATGTCGCCGGCCAGCAGGCTGTCCACCAGCAGGAAGCCGGTAACGGTCGGCGGCTGGGAGGCGAAGATGTCGATCCGCCCGGTCGGGTCCGGTGCCACCCCCAGCAGGAAATAGAAGGCATAGATCAGCAGCAGGCCGGAGACGAAGGTCGGCACGCAGACGCCGAGCGTGCACAACAGCCTGACGCCATGATCCAACGGCGAGTTCTGTGACAGGGCGGCCAGGATCCCAAGTGGGATGGCGAAGGACAGGGCCAGCACCAGCGCGGTGAAGGTCAGCTCCAGCGAGGCAGGCAGGCGGTTGCGCAGGTCGGCCAGCACCGGCTGCCCGGTGGTCAGCGACCGCCCCAGGTTCCCGTGTCCGATATCGCCGAGGTAACGCACGAGTTGCAATGCCACCGGCTGGTCCAAACCGAGCTCCTTGCGGATCATCTCGATCTCCTCCTGCCCCGCATTGGGGCCGGAGGCGAAGAACACCGCCGGGTCGCCCGGCAATACCCGCATCAGCAGGAAGGTCAGCACCACCACGCCGAGCAGCGCCGGCAAGGCTGCCAGAAGCCGCTGCCCGACCCGCCGCCCGATACTGCGGAGCAAAGCCATGCTCAGCCGCGCACGAGGTCGCGGAAGTCGATCTGTCGGTAGTACCAATAGGTATAGCCGGAGATGGTCGGCGCCATGATGGCCTCATGGTTCGGCTGCCACAGCAGCACCTCGGGCATCTCCTCGGCCAGGATGGCGATCATCCGAATGCAGGCGGCGTCGTATTTCGTCTTGTCCAGCTCGAACTGCGCCGCCTCGGTCAGCTTGTTCAGCTCCGGATGGTTGAAATTGCTGAAGTTCCAGCGCTGGTCGCGGGTGAAATAGAGGCGGAGGAAGTAATCCGGCTCCGGCAGCCAGGCCGTCGCGCCATCGATGAACATCGGCAGGCGCTTCTCCGCCTGCAGCGTGTTGAACTGGGAGTCCGGCATTTTCTGGATCTCGACCTCGATGCCGATCTTTGCCAGCGCTTCCTTGAGCAGCGCCGCCACCGGCTCGTTCGTCGCGGCAAGGCCGGCGCTGAAGGAGAAGGTCGTCTTGAATCCATTGGGGAAGCCGGCTTCGGTCAGCAGTGCCTTGGCCGCGGCGAGGTCGGTCTTCACGGGCATCGGCTGCGGGAAGGCCGGCGTCGGCGGCGAACCCGACCAGGTGCCACCATAGAGTCGCGCGCCGCGGCCGAAGATGGAGGCCTGGAACATGTCCTCATAGGGCAGCGCTGCAGCGACCGCGCGGCGGACCTTGGCATTGTCGAAAGGCGCCATCCGGTTGTTGAAGGCCAGATGGGTGAAGCCGTTGGTGATCGGTACGGAGAAGATCTTCACCTTGCCGCGTTGCTGCAGGCCGGGGATATCGCTTGCCGACAAGTCGATC
The DNA here is from genome assembly GCF_979252845.1 of Belnapia sp. AC561. Lineage (NCBI taxonomy): Bacteria > Pseudomonadati > Pseudomonadota > Alphaproteobacteria > Acetobacterales > Roseomonadaceae > Belnapia > Belnapia sp. AC561. Next base: position 61,838 of record NZ_CEEDBP010000007.1, on the reverse strand, counting down.
GACAGGTCGGCATCGCCGCGCTCGATCAGGTTGGCCCGGGTCGCCGCCTCCGGCACGGTCTGGCAGATGATCCGACGGAAGAAGGGCAGCTTGCCGTCCACGCCGCATTTCCAGGCCTCGTTCCGCCGCAGCACGACCTGTTCGCCGGGCTTGAAGGTCTCGACCGTATAGGCGCCGCCGCCGGCGGTGTTCTCCCGCATCCAGACCTGCGCCCAGGGGTCTTCCGGCGTCGCGTGCTTCTTCGCCAGGGTGCTGTTGATCATGATGGCGTAGGGCACGCAAAGGTCCATCAGGGTGAGCCGGTCTGGCTTGTCGATGGTGACCTGCACCGTCATCGGGTCGATGATGGTGAATTGCTCGGGGCTGGTCAGCGAGCCGATCTGCAACTGCGCCTTGGCCAAGGAATTGGCGGTGACGTGCCGGTCAAGCGACCACTTCACGTCGGCCGCCGTTACCGGGCTGCCGTCGTGCCACTTGGCGTCACGGCGCAGCTTGAAGGTGAACTTCAACCCATCGGGGCTGACCGTATAGCTCTCGGCGAGTTCGCCACGGATATTCGCCTGATCGAAGACGAAGCCGCCGGGCACCGGTTTGCGCCCGAAGGCGACCAGCCGATCATAGGTATGCATCGAAAGGCCGAAGGCCTCGCGCGTTGAACCGGGCATGGTGAGATCGAGCGTGTTGATCGTGTTGCCGGTGACCTGCCGCAGGGTCTCGGCCCGGCTTTGCGCCGTGGCTTCCTCACTGCCCAGGGTCGCAGCCGCCAAGGCAGCCGAGCCCGCGAACATATCCCGACGCGTGATCTTCATCCCGATTGCCCCCAGGCTCAGCCGCCTGATGGCTTGCAAGGCCCGTACCAGCGGTTTCAGGCCGCGAGCCACCCGCCATCGACCGCCAGCGTGGTGCCGGTGGTGAAAGCGGCGGCATCGCTGGCCAGGAACAAGGCAGCCTGCGCGACATCCTCGGCCCGGCCGAAGCGCCCCATGGCGTGCCGGGCGCGGGAGGTTGCCATCAGCGGTTCCGGCTCGGCATGGCGGGCGAAGCTGCGGCGCAGCAGCGGCGTATCGATGGCACCGGGCACCAGCGCATTCACCCGGATGCCGTCGCCGACGAAATCCAGCGCCATGGTCCGGGTCAGGCTGAGGATGGCGCCCTTGGCGGCGATATAGGCGCTATTGCCCCGACCGCCGGCCAGGGCGAGCTGCGAGGCCGTGGTGACGATGGCGCCGCCACCCTGGCGTTGCATGGCCGGCACCACCGCCCGTGCCCAAAGCCAGGTGCCGCCGACATTGGCGCGGAAGACCGCATCCCAATCGGCTGGGGCGGTGGTCAGCACCGTGCCGCCACAGGAGAAACCGGCGAAGGCACAAAGCACGTCGACCCGGCCGAAGCGGGCCAGGGCAGCGGCGGCATCGCGGTCGGCAGTGCCAGGCTCACCCACATCCGAGACGAGCAACAGGGCTTCTCCGCCTGCTTCGGTGACCAAGGCGGCGGTGGCTTCGGCTCCCGCGGCATCACGGTCGACGATGACGATCCGGGCGCCTTCCTGGGCGAATAGCACGGCACTGGCTTGGCCGAGGCCGGAGCCACCACCGGTGATGACCGCCACCTTGTCCTGCAAACGCATCAGCTTTCTCCTTCGGGTGGCACGGCCCATGCACGGTCCGGGCCGCAGCGAAGGTGGACAGTGGATGGCGGGTTGGCAGGTCGGGATCGATATCGGCGGGACCTTCACGGATATCGTCGCCACGCTTGGGACGGCGTTCCGCACCGCCAAGGTGCCGTCACACGCGGTGGATCCGGTGGGCAGCATCGCCGCGGCGCTGGCCGCCATCGGGGTGGCGCCGGGGGAGATCGGCGACTTGGTGCATGGCACCACGCGGGTGACGAACGCCATCGTCGAGGGGCGGCTGGAGCCGGTGGCGCTGCTGGCGACCGAGGGCTTCGAGGATATCGTCGAGATTGGCCGCCAGAGCCGCCGCGACCTCTACCGGCTGGAGGTGCCGCCGAAGCCGGTGCCGCTGGTCCCGCGCGGGCGGCGCATCGCGGTCGCCGAGCGCATGGCGCATGACGGCAGCGTGCTGCGGCCGCTGGAGGATATCGAGGCGGCGGTCGATGCGGCGCTGGCGACCGGCGTGCGTTCCATCGCCATCGCTTTGCTGCATGCCTATGCCAATCCGGCGCATGAGGCGGCGCTGGCCGCGCGGCTACGCGGGCGGGTGCCCTATCTCTCGCTCTCGCACCAGGTCAATCCCGAGGCGCGGGAGTATGAGCGCACGGTGGCGACCGTGCTGAATGCCGCGGTGATGCCGCTGGCGGCGGAATACCTGGCGCAATTGCGGGCGGAACTGCCGGCGACGGCACGGCTGCATGTGATGCATTCGGCCGGCGGCATGGCCTCGCCCGAGGCGGCGTCGGAGCGACCCTTGCTGATGGCGCTGTCCGGCCCGGCGGCGGGGGTGGCCGCGGCGGCGGCGATCGCGCGGGAGGTGGGCGAGGCGGCCGTGCTCTCCTTCGACATGGGCGGCACCACGACCGACGTGGCGCTGATCCTCGAGGGCCGGGCCGAGATCACCGTGGATGCGAAGCTGGCCGACCAGCCGCTGCGCCAGCCCATGGTGGCGATCGAATCGATTGGAGCCGGGGGTGGCTCCATCGTGCAGCATGGGCCGTGCGGCATCGCCATCGGCCCGCGCAGCGCCGGGGCGGAACCGGGGCCGGCCTGCTACGGCCGGGGCGGGGCGGAACCGACGGTCTGCGATGCCAATGTCGTGCTGGGCTACCTCAATCCGCGGCGGAAGCTGGGGGCGACCATCACGCTGGACCCGGGACGGGCCGCAGCGGTCTTCGCGCCACTGGCGGACCGGCTGGGGGTGACGGTGGAGGCGCTGGCGCTCGGCGTGCTGCGGGTCGCCGATGCGACCATGGCGCGGGCTTTGAACAAGATCACGGTGGAACGCGGGGTCGATGGCCGCGGCGCCACATTGCTCGCCTTCGGCGGCATGGGGCCGATGCATGCGGCGGGGCTGGCAGCGACCTACGGCATGGGGCGGGTGCTGGTGCCGGCGGCCTCCTCCGCCTTCTCGGCGCTCGGCTGCGTCGCCGCCGAGATGAGCTATACCCAGCAGCGCACCCTGCGGCTGCCGGGCGAGGGCTTCGAGCCCGCCCGGCTGGCCGAGGCGCGAGCGGTGCTGGTCGCCGAATTGCGGGCGCCGCTACTGGCCCAGGGCGTGGCGTCCGAGGCCATGGTCATCGAGGAGACGGCGCTGGTGCGCTACCGCGGCCAGTCCTATGCGGTGGACGTGCCGCTGGACGGCGGCCTCGCCACAGGCGCTGCCCTGGGCGCCGCCTTCGAGGCGCGGCACCGGGCGATCTTCGGCTTCGCTTCCGGCGAGGCCTGGGAGGTGCTGGGGCTGCGGGTCGGCGCCAGCGTGCCGCGGGCGCTGCGCATCGCCCCGCCGGCCGTGGCGTCGCTGCCGCCGGCGCCGATCGCCACCGACCTGTGCTGGTTCGCGCCCGAGGCACCGGTGCCGACGCCGCGCTACGAGAGGGCCAGCCTGGCGGTGGCGCATCGTATTGCCGGGCCGGCCATCATCGAGGACGACTGGTCCACCATCGTCGTCCCGCCCGGCTGGTCCGCCACGCCGGATGCCGCCGGCCATATCCTGATGCTGCGGGAGACCCCATGAGCACGCTCGATCCCTTCCGGCTGGAAGTGCTGCGCCATGCGCTGGGCGCCATCGCCGAGGAGATGTCCTTCGTCGTCATGCGCTCGGCGCGTTCGCCGCTGCTGCGGGAGGCGGGGGACCTGTCCTCCGCGCTGACCGACGCGACCGGGGCTCTGGTGGCGCAGGGACGGGACATTCCGGTCCATCTCGGGGTGATGAGCTTCACCGTCGGCGCCTTTCTCCAGCGGGTACCGGCCGAACGGCTGCGGCCGGGCGATGTCTGGTTCACCAACCTGCCGGAGCTCGGCGGCAACCACCTGCCGGATGTGAAGGCGATCCGCCCCATTTTCGCCGAGGGACGCCTGCTCGGCTTCGCGGTCAGCCTGGCGCATTGGGCGGATATCGGTGGCGCCTGGCCGGGGTCCTATGTCGCGGCGGCGACCGAGAGCTTCCAGGAAGGCCTGCGCCTGCCGCCCTTCCGGCTGTTCACATCCGAGGGTCCGGATGCCGAGAAGATCGCCGTCGTCATGCACAATGTCCGCGGCCCGGCCGAGCGCGAGGGCGACATGCTGGCGCAAGTGGCGGCGACCGCTGCGGCGGAGAAGCGGCTGCTGGAATTATGCGCCGCGCATGGCAGCGCGACGGTGGAAGCCGCCATGGCCGCGCTGCACGACAGGTCCGAAGCGGCGATGCGGGCGGCCATCGGCTCCCTGCCGCAGGGCGAGTTCCTGGGTGAGGATTTCCTCGACGACGACGGGCCGAGCGGCACGCCGGCAGCAGTGCGGGTCCGCATCACGGTGCGGCCGGATACCGCGACATTCGACTTCTCCGCAACGGATGATGCGCTAGTGGGACCACTGAACACCACGCCCTATGTCACGGCGGCGGCGGTCTATTATGCGATGAAGGCCATCGCCGGACCGGAGATCCAGCCCAATGGCGGCTGCTACCGGCCGTTGGAGGTGGTAGTACGGCCGGGCTCATTGCTCGACCCGCCGAAGGAACGTCCGCTGGTCGGCGGCAATCATGAAACCTCCCAGCGCCTGGTGGATGCGATTTTCCGCGCCTTCGCCGCCGCAATCCCGGAACGGCTTTCGGCCGGGGGCTCGACCACCGCGGGGCTGCTGATCTTCGGCGGGGCCGGCCGCGACGGGGCCTGGAAGACGCTGTACGAGCCGCATGGGGGTGGCGAGGGCGCCCGGCATGACCGTGCCGGCGTCGCTTCCACCCGGGTCCACCTGACCAATACCAACAATACCCCGGCCGAGATCATCGAGGCGGAGTTTCCCATTCGGGTGGAGCGGCATGGGCTGCGGCGCGGCTCGGGCGGGGCCGGCGTGCATGCCGGGGGCGAGGGGGCGGAGCGGGAATACCACGTGCTGGCGCCGGAGATGTCGCTGACCACGATGTTCGAGCGGCGGGTGATCCCGCCCTGGGGTCTGGCCGGCGGCGGGCCCGGGGCGCCCTTCCGTTGCGAGCTGCGCCGGCCAGACGGCAGCGCGGAGGAATTGCGTGGCAAGGCCAATCTGATGGTGCGGCAGGGTGACCGGGTGGTGCTGTCGACCAGCGGCGGCGGCGGCTATGGTGAGGCAGATTGAGCAAGGCCACAGGCCGGCCAGGTGCCGCCGGCCTTCCTCGCCATCCCTGAATCCTGCTTGCCCCCTGCCGCGCGGGGTGTAGCCTTCCCCCAGGTGCAGAGACACCAGAGGAGGATTTTCCATGGATGGCTCCGTTGCGGGCGCCTCGCGTCCGGAGATCAAGCTCAGCATTGCTACCAAGGCGAACACGCCCCTGGTGGCCGGGCGGCGCAAATTCTTCCGCTACCGCGACCTCGGCGTCTCCGCCGCAACCGGCGGCAAGCTGCGCGCCCAGGTGATGGAAGCCGTGACCGGCATGACCGAGCCGACCGGCTGGCATACCCACCAATGCGAGGCGCAGTTCGTCTACGTGCTGAAGGGCTGGGTCGAGCTGGAATTCGAGGATGGCACCCGGACACGCTCCGGCGTCGGCGATGCGATCCTCATCCCGGGCGGGATGAAGCACAACGAGATCGCCACCTCGGACGACGTGGAAATCCTCGAGCTTTCAATCCCCGGCGACATGGCGACTCAGCCCTGCGAGGCACCGCCCGGCATGGGCTGACGCCACCCGCCTTCGGCGGTGTCGCGCGGCGGCCGCGATGCCGTCGTGCCGCGGCCGCTGGGGGAGGACAAATAATGGATAGGAAAAGACGCGCCATCCTGGCGGCCGGGGCCGCCTGGGGGGCATTGCCCGTGCTCGGCCGTGCCCAGGCGGCGGGGACCATCCGGCTCGGCATCAGCACCGATATGGCGGGGCCCTATGGGGATCTGGCGGGGCCGGGATCGGTCGCCGGCGTACTCCAGGCGGTGCAGGACGCCGCCAGCCTGGGGCTGAAGGTGGAGATCGTCTCGGGCGACCACCAGAACCGGCCGGATGTCGCCTCCAACCTGGCCCGGCAGTGGTTCGACCGGGACGGGGTGGATGCCATCATCGATGTGCCCGGCAGCTCCGCCGGGCTGGCGGTGGCCGGTATTGCACGGGAGAAGAACAAGGTCTTCCTCGCCTCGGCGCCCGGGACGGCGGACCTTACCGGCACGCAATGCAGCCCGAATACGGTGCATTGGACCTACGACACCTGGATGTTGGCGAATTCCACCGGCGGGGCGCTGGTCAAGGCCGGCGGCGACAGCTGGTACTTCATCACGGTGGATTATGCCTTCGGGCACTCGGTGGAAGCCGAGACGACGCGCTTCGTCCAGGCCGCCGGCGGCAAGGTACTGGGCTCCTCCCGCTTTCCCTTTCCCGGCACGACGGATTTCTCGGCCTTCCTGCTGCGGGCCCAGGCCAGCCGGGCCAAGGTGGTGGCGCTGGGCTGCGGCGGCGCAGATATGATCAATGCGGTGAAGCAGGCGGCGGAATTCGGCCTGGCGCGGCGGGGCCAGCGGGTGGCGGCGCTGCTGATGTTCATCAGCGACGTGCATGCGCTGGGGCTGAGTGCGGCACAGGGCTCGGTCTGCTCGGAGACCTTTTACTGGGACCTGAACGACCGGACCCGGGCCTTCTCCGCCCGGATGCGGACCAACCACGGGATGGGGGCGCCGACCATGGTGCATGCGGGCTGCTATGCCTCCGTCCTGCATTACCTGAAGGCGGTGGCGGACATGGGTACGGCGGCGGCCAAGGCGGATGGCGCTGCGGCGGTCGCGCGGATGAAGGCCATGCCGGTGGACGACGACGCCTTCGGCCAGGGCCGCATCCGGGCCGATGGCCGCAAGCTGCACCCGGCCTTCCTGTTCGAGGTGAAGGCGCCGGCCGAAAGCCGCGGCCCCTACGACTATTACAAGCTGCTGGAGACGACGCCGGCAGAGCAGGCCTTCCGGCCGGAGGCCGAGGGGAATTGCCCGCTGGTGCGGAGTTGAAGACGGCATTCCGCTACACCTGAGGGTGGCGCGGTGTTATCGGAACCTGCCCGAGGAGCACCACGACCCTGGATACCGATCGCTACGATATCGCCATCATTGGCGGTGGGGTGAATGGCTGCGGCATCGCGCGTGATGCCGCGGGGCGGGGCTGGTCCGTCTTCCTTTGTGAAATGGGGGACCTGGGCGGCGCCACCTCCGCAGCCTCGACCAAGCTGGTGCATGGCGGGCTGCGCTATCTCGAGCACTACGAGTTCCGCCTGGTGCGCGAGGCCCTGATGGAGCGGGAGGTGCTCTGGGGCATCGCCCCGCATATCATCTGGCCGCTGCGCTTCGTGCTGCCGCATCACAAGGGACTGCGGCCGGCCTGGCTGCTGCGGCTGGGTCTTTTTCTCTACGACTACATCGGCGGGCGTAAGCGGCTGCCGGCGACCCGCACCCTGGACCTGCGGCAGGACCCCGCCGGGGCGCCGCTGCAGCCGCAATATACCCGCGGTTTCGAGTATTCCGATTGCTGGGTCGAGGACTCCCGGCTGGTGGTGCTGAATGCGCGGGATGCGGCCGATCGCGGGGCCATCATCCGGCCCCGCACCCGCTGCGTCGCCGCGACGCGGGAGGCGGATGGCTGGCGTCTGGAATTGTCGGATGGCAGCAGCCTCCGCGCCGGGGCGCTGGTGAATGCCGCGGGCCCCTGGGTGGGGGAGGTCCTGCGCGGGGTGCTGCGCCGGAATGCGCCTGCCCCGGTGCGGCTGGTCCAGGGCAGCCACATCGTCGTGCCGAAGCTGTTCGACCACGAGAAATGCTACATCTTCCAAGGCGGTGACCGCCGGATATTCTTCGCCATCCCCTATGAGCGGGACTTCACCCTCATCGGCACCACCGACCAGGATTACCACGGTGACCCGGGCGAGGCGCGCATCTCGGCTGATGAGGTCGCCTATCTCTGCGCCGGGGCCAGCGAGTATTTCAGCCGGCCCGTGACCCCCGACATGGTGGTCTGGTCCTATTCCGGGGTGCGGCCGCTATACGACGATGGCGCGACGGCGGCACAGGAGGCGACCCGCGATTACGTGCTGACCCTGGAGTCCGAGGCCGGTCCGCCGCTGCTCTCGGTCTTCGGCGGCAAGATCACCACCTCCCGTCGCCTTGCCGAGGATGCGTTGCGGCGGCTGGCACCGCATCTGTCGGCGCCGGCTGGGCTGGCGGCCGGCTGGACCGGGCGGCACCCCCTGCCGGGCGGCGACTTCCCGGTGGATGGCTTCGAGGCACTGGTCGCCGAAGCCCGCAAGCGCCACCCCTTCCTCGAGGCCGCGCATGCCCAGCGGCTGGTGCGGGCCTACGGCACCCGCGCGCTGGTGCTTCTGGCCGGTGCGACCAGTGCCGCCGATCTCGGCGAGGCCTTCGGCGCCGACCTGACCGAGGCTGAGCTGCGCTATCTCGCCAGCGCGGAATGGGCGACGACTGCCGAGGATGTGGTCTGGCGTCGTAGCAAGCTGGGTCTCCGCCTCACGCCGGCACAGGTCGCCGCGGTCGATGCAGCCCTGAAATCCGACGCGGTTTCCGCATTGCCGGTCGCCCCCGGCCTCTGACAGCATGCCCCCGTGGCGGGCTGACCCGCCCGGGGAGAACTGCGCGCATGCCTCGCGCCATCATCATCGGCGGTTCAGGCGGTGGGCTATTCGCCGCCAACATGCTGCGGCGCCAGGCCTGGCAGGTGGATATCCATGAGCGGGCGGCGGAGGGGCCTGCGACCGGCCGCCTTCGCCAAGCCGGTCGGCAAGTCCCGCCCCTACCTCGTGCAGCCGATCTACGATGTGGAATCGGCCCGCATCGGCTTCGGTCGCGTCGCCTTGCTGGGCGATGCCGCCTTCGTCGCCCGGCCAGACATTGGCGTCGGCGTGCTAAAATCCGGGCAGGATGCGACGGCACTGGCCCAGGCCCAGGCGCTGGGCGAGGGTGCGGATATCCCGGCCGCGCTCGACCGCTATGCCGCCGAGCGCATCCCGGCCGGGCTGCTTGCCATCCGCTACAGCCGCTGGCGGGATCCTTCATCGAAGGCCTGAGGATGACCCGGTGCTGGAGCTGACGCCGGAGCGGATCGTCGCATCCGGCGGCCGCCCCGCCGAGGGCCAGCCGCCCCTGCCGCCAGGCTTTTGAAGGAGTCCGCCATGCCGGAAGCGATCATCGACGCCCACCACCACATCTGGCGCCTGGCGGCGACGCCCTGGCTGCAGGGCCCGCCGGTGCCGCGCATCTTCGGCGACTACGCCGCGCTGCGCCACGACTACACGATCGAAGATTACCTCGCCGATGCCCAGCCGCAGGGCATGGCGCAATCCGTCTTCGTTCAGGCCAATGTCGCCCTGCGCGAGGAGGCCCGGGAGGTGGCGCTGGGTGCCGAGGCCGCTGCCCGTACCGGCTTCCCCCAGGCCGTCACCGCCTTCGCCGATCTCGGCGCGCCGGATGTAGGCGCGGCGCTGGAGGCCGTCATGGCCGCCGGCCGCGTCGTCGGTATCCGCCAGCAATTGCATTGGCACGCCAATCCTGCCTACCGCTTCGCCGCCACGCCGGATGCGATGGCGGCACCCGCCTGGCGAGCCGGGCTGGCGGAGGTGGAGCGGCGGGGCCTGCTGTTCGAGCTTCAGGTCTTCCCCGGCCAGATGGCGCATGCCCTGGCCTTGGTGCGGGCCTTTCCCGGGCTCACCTTCGTGCTGTTGCACGCCGGGATGCTGGAGGACCGCAGCCCTGCCGGCTGGGCCGAATGGCGGGCCGGGATGCAGGCGCTGGCCGGCTGCCCCAATCTGCTGGTGAAGCTCTCCGGCCTCGGCACCTTCCCGCGTGCCTGCTCGGTCGCGCTGTGGCAGCCGGTGGTGGAGGAAACGGTGGCGATCTTCGGTGCCGGGCGCTGCATGTTCGGCAGCAATTTCCCGATCGAGCGCCTATGGACCGACTATGCCACCATCGTCGCGGTCATGACCGAATGCCTCGCCGCAGCCTCGGCGGAGGAACGCCGTGCCATCTGGCATGATACGGCCGCCCGGGCCTATCGGCTGTGAACGGCAGGGTCGGGTTGATCGGCCTTGGCATCATGGGCCAGGCGATGGCCAATAACCTGCTGGCGGCCGGGTTCGAGGTCGTCGGCCATGACATCTCGGCCAAGGCCATGGCTGCCTTTCGCGGCACGCCCGCCGCTTCCGCCGCGGCCGTCGCCGCCGAGGTCATCCTCACCTCCCTGCCTTCGACCGCCGCGCTGAATGCCGTGGTCGCCGAGCTTGCCGCCAGCCCCCGCCCCGGCACCATCCTGGCAGAGACCAGCACCTTCCCGATCGCCGACAAGATCCGCGCCCGGGATACGCTGGCCGCTGCCGGGATCACCATGCTGGACTGCCCGCTCTCGGGGTCCGGGAGCCAAGCGAAGCTGCGGGACGTGCTGGTCTATGCCAGCGGGCCGCGCGAAGCCTATGACCGCTGCCTGCCGGTCTTCCGGGGCTTCTCCCGTGCGCCGCATCACCTCGGCGAATTCGGCAATGGCTCGAAGATGAAATTCGTCGCCAATCTGCTGGTGGCGATCCATACCGCCGCCGCCGGTGAGGCCTTCGCCTTGGCACGCAAGGCCGGGCTCGACCCCGCCCAGATGCTGGCGGTGGTGGCCGATGGTGCCGGCGGGTCGCGTGCCCTGCAGGTGCGCGGCGAGATGCTGGTGGCCGACCGCTATACCCCGGTGCAGACCATGCCACTCGACCTCTGGCGGAAGGACATGCGGGTCATCGCCGATTTCGCTGATGCGCTGGCCTGCCCGACGCCGGTTTTCGCCGCCACCGTCCCGCTGTTCAATGCCGCCATCGCCGGCGGCTTCGGTGCGGAGGATACCGCCGCCGTCTGTGCCGTGATCGAGGCCATGGCAGGATTGCCACGTGCTGGCGACTGAGTACTGATGATTGACCGGGCGCCCCGGAACCGCGCATCCTTTCCCCAATCGGCGGCAACAAGCAGCCAGACCCAGGGACAGGAACGGACGGGCCGATGCAGGACCTCGACCGGAATAGCGTGACCAATGAGGCATTGGCCCAGATGGCCAATACCCCCGACCCCCGCCTGCGAGAGATCATGGCCGCCGCCACGCGGCACCTGCACGACTTCGCGCGGGAGGTAAACCTCCAGCCCGACGAATGGCTCGCCGGCATCGCTTTCCTCACCGCCGTCGGCCAGGCCTGCACGCCCTTCCGCCAGGAATTCATCCTGCTGTCCGACGTGCTCGGCCTCTCCCGTCTGGTCAACGTGATGCATGATGCCGAGGGCCGCGAGGCCGCCGGCACCGAGACCAGCCTGCTCGGCCCCTTCTTCCGCGAGAAGGCCCCGGAATTCGCCGCCGGCGAAAGCATCGCCGTGCATGATACGCAGGGGGCCGAGGTGGTGATCTTCGGCCAGGTCACCGATGGCGAGGGCAAGCCGATCGCCGATGCCGAGATCGATATCTGGCAGACCAATGCCGCGGGGCTTTACGACCTTCAGGCGCGCGACGCGACGGTGATGGACATGCGCGGCCGCTTCCGGACGGATGCCGATGGCCGCTACCACATGCGCACGGTGAAGCCGGCTGGCTACAGCATCCCGATGGATGGGCCGGTTGGGAAGATGACCAGGCTGCAGAACCGGCACGGCTTCCGCCCAGCGCATATCCATGTGCTGGTCGCCGCCCCCGGCTACCGCGAGTTGGTCACCGCCCTGTATTTCGCCGATGACCCGAACATCGCCAGCGATACCGTCTTCGGTGTTTCCAAGTCGCTGGTGATCGCCGAGGCCATGGGCCTGGCCGGCTCGCCGATGCCGGCGCTGCCGGGCATCCACTACGATTTCCGGCTCTCGCGCGACACCGCCGAGGGCAGCGGCGGCCGGGTCGGCTCCGACCCATCGAGGCTGATGCCCGCTGCGGAGTAGCAAAAGCAAGAAGACGTGTTTGGGGAGGACAACAACAATGACAATGACAACCCGGCGGGAGCTGGGCCGCCTGGCCATTGCTGCCGCGGTCGGTGGTGCCGGTGCCGCCTTCCCAAGCTTCGCCCAGGGTACCAACCCGATCCGTATTGGCTACTCGATGTCGCTCTCGGGCGGCCTCGCCGGCAATGGCCGCGCAACGCAGCTGGCGCACCAGATATGGGCATCGGAGGTGAATGCCCGCGGCGGCATCCTCGGCCGGCCGGTGCAGATCGTCTTCTACGACGACCAGACCAATGGTGGGCAGGTGCCGGGCATCTATACGAAGCTGCTCGACGTGGACAAGGTGGACATCGTCACCTCCCCTTATGCCACCGCGATGATCGCCCCGGCCATGCCGGTGGTGATGCAGCGGAACATGACCTTCCTGACCATCTTCGGCGCCGGGGTGAATACCGCCTTCCAGTACAACCGCCACTTCAACATGAACGTGGTCGGCGACAACATGAAGGAGACCTATGCGCGCGGCTTCCTCGACGTCGCCGCCAAGCTGCCATCCCCACCCCGCAGCATCGCCATCCTCGCGGTGGACAACGACTTTGCCCAGCGGGCGGCGGAAAGCGCCCGCTTCCTGTCGAAGGAACGCGGCATCCGGGTGGTCTATGACCGGTCCTATCCGCCGAGCACGGTGGATTTCACCCCGACCATCCGTGCCATCGCGGCGACCCGGCCGGATGTGGTCTTCATCGCCTCCTACCCACCAGACTCGAATGCCATCCTGCGCGCGACCAGCGAATTGCGTTTCCAGCCGCAGATCTTCGGCGGCGGCATGGTCGGGCCACAGCTTGCCGCCTTCCAGCAGCAGCTCGGCCCCATCTTGAACAACCTGGTGAACTGGGACGTCTATTCACCCGAGCCCAGCATGCAATTCCCCGGCGTCGTCGCCTTCCTCGAGAAGTACCGGGAACTGGCGCCGCGCGAGCAGGCCGACCTGCTGGGCAATTACATTCCGCCTTATGCTTATGCGCAGATGCAGGTGCTGGAGCAGTCGCTGACCCGCGTGGGCAAGATCGACCAGGCAGCACTGGCGGCGGATATGCACGCGAGCACCTTCGAGACGATCGTCGGCCCGGTGAAATTCGGCGCCTCCGGCGAATGGGCGGAGGAGCGCAACCTTTTCGTGCAGTTCCAGAACATCCGCGACGGCGACCTCGAGAAATACAAGCGCGCCGGCACCAAGGTGATCCTGGCGCCCTCGCGCCTCGCCACCGGCACGCTCCAACACCCCTATGGCCCACCGGCCTGAGCGCATGGACCCCGATCTCGTCCTGCTGCTGAACGGCATCGTCAGTGGATTACTGCTCGGCGGGCTCTATGCCGCCGCAGCCTGCGGCCTCGCGGTGTCCTTCGGCATGCTCGATATCGTCAACATCGCCCATCCGGCGCTGATGGTGGCGGGCGGCTTCCTGGTGGTGGTGATCGGCACCGCGCTCGGCCTGGACCCGCTGCTGGTGGCGGTGCTGCTGGCGGTGCCGTTCTATCTGCTGGGTACCGGCATCTACACCGTCTACCACCACTTCTTCGAACGCCGCGGCGATGAGGCGCTGCAGGGCCTCGCCTTCTTCTTCGGCGTGATGTTCATCATCGAGGTCGGGTTGGTGATGGCCTTCGGGCCGGAGCAGCGCTTCCTCGACCCGCCCTATGCCTATGTCACCTGGCGCTTCGGCGAGATCGACGTGCCGCTGCGCATGCTGGTGCCCGGGCTGCTGGCGATGGCGGCGATCGGTGCGCTGTGGCTGTTCCTGCAACGCAGTTTTACGGGTCTCGCCATCGCCGCCGTCGCGCAGGATGCGGAAGCGCTGCGGCTGATGGCCATCGACCCGGTGCGGATCAAGCGCTTCGCCTTCGGCATCTCGATCGCGCTGGCCGCCGTCGCCGGCGGGGCGCTGGTGGTGGTGCAGCCGGTGGAGCCTTCTTCCGGCCAGGTCTTCATCGGGCGGGTCTTCGCCGTCTGCATCATGGGCGGCATGGGCAGCCTGCCTGGCTGTATCCTTGCGGCCTTCGTCTTCGGCGTGGTGGAAAATGTCACCGCCACCTTCTACGGCCCCTCCTGGTCGCCCGCGGTCGCTTTCGGCTGGCTGCTGCTGGTCCTCGCGGTGCGGCCGCAGGGCTTGTTCGGGAAAGCGGCATGAGCATCGCCATCACCGCCCCCATCGCGGCGCCGACCAGGGCACGGCGCGACCTGGTCTTCTGGCTCGGCGCGCTCGCCATCGGCGCCGGGCTCTTCCTCGGGCTGCGCGGCGTCGGCAACGACTATGCCTATTTTGCCGGCTACTTCATCCTGCAATACGTCGTGCTGGCCACCGCCTGGAACATCCTCGGCGGCTATGCCGGCTACGTGAATTTCGGCGCGGCCGGCTTCATGGCGGCGGGCGCCTATACCGCCATCGCGCTACGCAAGGCGACCGGGCTGGACCTGCTGCCGGGCATCGTCGCCGCAGGCTTCGTCGGAGCGCTGCTCGGGCTCGGCACCGGCTATCTCACCCTACGGCTGAAGGGGGTGTACTTCTCCATCGCCACCCTCTGCCTCGCGGTGGTGCTGCAGACCCTGGTGGTGAACTGGGACTACGTCGGCGGCTCGCGCGGCGCCTATATCATCCGGCCGCAGACCCTCGGCCCCTTCACCAGCTACGGCGAATTCCTGTTCGTCGTGATGCTGGTGCTGGCCATCGGCGCGGTCGGCATCGCCCGGGTGGTGGAGAATTCGCGGTTGGGGCGTGGCCTGCAGGCCATCCGCGACAACGAACGCGCGGCCGAGGCGGTCGGCGTGCCGACCCTGCGCCTGAAGCTGGTCGCCACCGCCTTGTGCGGCGCGCTGATGGCCATCGCCGGGGCGCCGCTACCCTATTACAGCGGTTACCTGAACCCGGAGGCCGCCTTCAGCCTGGCCTATGCGGTGAATGCCATCGCCATGCCGCTGATCGGCGGCGCCGGCACCTGGGCCGGGCCGGTCATCGGCGCGGTGCTGCTGGGTTCGATGCAGCAGGCAGCGACGGTGACGATCTCCTCGGCGCTGAATCTCTTCATCGTCGGCTGGATGCTGGTCATCTTTGTCGCCGTGGCGCCGCGCGGCATCCTCGGCTGGTTCAGGAAGCGGCGATGAGCGGCGAGGTGCTGCTCAAGGCCGAGGGCGTCGGCAAGCGCTTCGGCGGCTTCGTCGCCCTGCAGCAGGTCGATATCGAATTGCGCGCCGGCGAAAGGCTCGGCCTGATCGGGCCGAATGGCTCGGGAAAATCCACCTTCGTGAACTGCCTTGCCGGGGACTTTGCCGCGCATGACGGCAAGGTGACTCTGGGTGGCGCGGCGCTGGATGGGCTGAAGCCGCATCGCCGGGCGCGGCTCGGGCTGGCGCGGACCTTTCAGCTGCCGCAGCCCTTCGGCAGCCTCTCGGTGCTGGAGAATGTGCGGGTGCCGGTGCTGTTTGCCGGCCAGGCCCCCTCCGCCACCGTCCGCGCCATGGAATGCCTGGAACAGGTGGACATGGCCGGCAAGGCGGAATGCTTGCCGAAGGAACTCACCCAGGTGGAGCTGCGCCGGCTGGAACTGGCGCGTGCCATCGCCCTGAACCCGAAGCTGCTGATCGCCGACGAGGCGATGGCGGGCCTCTCCAATGCCGAGGTGGACCAGATCATCGCCCTGCTGTTCCGGCTCAACGCCGCCGGCACTGCCATCATCATGATCGAGCACATCATGCGGGCGGTGACCGCCTTCGCCGAGCGGCTGGTGGTCTTCGTCGCCGGCCGCAAGATCGCCGATGGGCCACCGCGCGAGGTGCTGGCGCTGCGGGACGTGGAGGATGCCTATCTTGGCCGGCAATAGTCTCGAGATTGCAGGCATCGATGCCGGCTACGGTGCCGTCCGCGTCCTGCAATCCGTCTCGCTCAGCATCCCGGCCGGGGCGACGGTGGTGCTGCTCGGCACCAACGGCAACGGCAAGACCACCTTGATGCGCAGCATCATGGGCCAGATCCGCCCGACCGCCGGCAGCATCCGCGCCACGCTCGATGGCACCACGGTGGACCTCGTCGGCAAATCGCCGGAGGAGGTGGTGGACCTCGGCATCGTGCTGGTGCCGGAGGGACGGCGGCTGTTTCCCCGCTTAAGTGTCGAGCAGAACCTGCGGCTTGGCGCCTACCGGGCCACCGCCCGGGCGGCGCTGCCGCAGAACCTGGCCCTGACCTACGAACTGTTTCCCCGCTTGGCCGAACGTCGCGCCCAGCTTGTCGGCAGTATGAGTGGCGGCGAACAGCAGATGGTGGCGCTCGGCCGTGCGTTGATGTCGGCGCCGCGCATCCTGCTGGTGGACGAGCCCTCGGTAGGGCTGGCGCCGATCCTGGTGGCACGGACCATGGAGATGATCGCCGAGATGAAATCCCGGCTCGGCCTGACGGTGCTGATGGCGGAGCAGAATTTTCATCAGGCGGTGCGGATCGCCGACCGTGGCTATGTCATCGTCCACGGGCATATCGAGTTCGAGGCGGAATCGGCCTCGGCCATGCATGAGAACGACCTGGTGCGGCAGATCTATCTCGGGCTGTAGCAGCTAGGCCTCGACGGCATGGGCCTTCAGGTGATGCAGCGCGCAAATTTCTAGCGCGGCGACATGAGTCGCTTCCAGCAGCACCCGCGGCGCCATGCCGGCCCGCCGGGCTTCCTCCCACCGCGCGGCACAGAGGCACCAGCGGTCCCTGGGACGCAGCCCGGGGAAGCCGTATTCCGGCATGGGTGTGCTGAGGTCGTTGCCCCGGGCCTGCGAGAAGCCCAGGAATTCGGCGGTTACCTCCACGCAGACCACATGCAGCCCGAGGTCGTCCGGCCCGGTGTTGCAGCAGCCGTCGCGGAAGAAGCCGGTCAGCGGCGCGACCGAGCAGGGCAGCAGAATCCCGCCCAGCACGTTGGTGGCCGGGGGTTGCCGCCCCGGCCCATCGCGTCGCGGCCCAAGCCCGCCGTCCGGCATCAGGCGGCGGCCCGGATCGCCGCTGCCAGCACTTCCTCGCTCACGCCACCGGAGAAGCCTTCGAAATTCTTCTCGAAGCGGGAGACGAGGTCGGCCGCGGTGCGGTCATAGGCAGACTTGTCGGCCCAGGTGTTGCGCGGGTTCAGCACCTCGGAGGGCACGCCCGGCAGCGCCTTGGGGATGGAGAGGCCGAAGAAGGGATCGGTCTCGAATTCCACCTTGGCCAGGCTGCCATCCAGCGCCGCGCGCAGCAGCGCCCGCGTGTGCTTGATGGACATGCGCTGGCCGGTGCCATAGGCGCCACCGGTCCAGCCGGTGTTGACCAGCCAGCAATCGGCGCCGTGCCGGTCGATCAGGTCCGACAGCAGCTTGCCGTAGACTTCCGGGTGCCGCGGCAGGAAGGGGGCGCCGAAGCAGGTGCTGAAGGTCGCCTGCGGCTCCTTGCCCAGGCCCTTCTCGGTGCCGGCGACGCGTGCCGTATAGCCCGAGAGGAAGTGGTACATGGCCTGCGCCGCCGAGAGCTTGGAGATCGGCGGCAGCACGCCGAAGGCATCCGCGGTCAGCATGACCACGTTCTTCGGCAGGCCAGCCCGGCCGCCCTTGGCGATGTTCGGGATGAACTCCAGCGGATAGCAGGCCCGGGTATTCTCGGTCAGCGAGCCGTCCTCGAGGTCGAGCTGGCCGCGGGCATCGCCCACCACATTTTCCAGCACGGCGCCGAAGCGGTGGCTGGCGTCCCAGATCTGTGGCTCGGCCTCACGCGAGAGGCGGATGACCTTGGCGTAGCAGCCGCCCTCGAAGTTGAAGACGCCGGTATCCGACCAGCCATGCTCGTCGTCGCCGATCAGGCTGCGCTCCGGGTCGGAGGACAGGGTGGTCTTGCCGGTGCCGGAAAGGCCGAAAAACAGTGCGGTATCGCCGGCCTTGCCGACATTGGCGCTGCAATGCATCGGCAGCACGCCCTTGGCCGGCAGCAGCCAGTTCATGACGGTGAAGATCGATTTCTTGATCTCGCCGGCATAGCTGGTGCCAGCGATCATGATCGTCTTCGCGGCGAAGGACAGTGCGATGCAGGTGGTGGTGCGGCAGCCGTCGACGGCCGGGTCGGCTTCGTATTCCGGCGCATGGAGGATGGTGAAGTCCGGCGCGAAGCCGGCCAATTCCTCGACCGGCGGGCGGATGAACATGTTGCGTGCGAACAGCGCATGCCAGGCATTGGTGGTGACCAGCCGCACGCGGATGCGATGCGCCGGATCGGCGCCGGCATAGAGATCCTGGGTGAAGAGCACCGGGCGGGCACCGAGCCAGGTCTCGACCTTGGACCGTAGGCCACGGAACTTCTCCGGCGCCATCGGCTGATTGATCTTGCCCCACCAGATCTGGTCGTGGACTTCCGGGTCGTCGACCACGAACTTGTCCTGCACGGAACGGCCGGTATGCACACCGGTCACCGCCATGAAGGCACCTTCGGCGGACAGACGACCCTCACCCCGACGCAGCGCATGCTCGTAGAGGCCGGCTGCAGTCAGATTGGCATGGACGGAATTGGCATTCGCCACCCCGGTTCCAGCGAGGGCGGTCTCAGGCGCTGACATGCAGATTCCTCCGGACAAAAAGCGAGCAGGGCGCCCAAGCAACTGGCGCGGCCCTCAAGGCTGAGCGCAATTCGGATAACGAGACGGCCAAATTACGGCGCGCCCCCCTGTGGGTCAACGCGTGCCACCGCACATTGATGACATTGCGCTTCAACCGAGACGAGATCGCGCTTCGCGTGCTGCCCGTACCAGTTCCGACCGGATCCCTCCCGGTTCCGTGACGGGTGAAGTGAAGGCCAGGCGCAGCACCATCTCTCCGGCCGATAAGTCGGCGCCGTCCACGTCCACGGCGGCCATCCGCCAGTCGCCGGCGGGACCACCCAACAGACCGGTGGCGATCGCGGCAATGGCATCCGCATGGTCGGCGTTCACATGGCCGATAACATCATCTGCCGCTGCGGCAATGGCTGCGGCTGCGGCGTCGTCCGGCAATAACTCCAGCAGCTTGATCCTGTTGGCCCGGGCAAAGCCGCCGACAAGAAGGGCTCCGCCAAGCTCCAGGCGCCAAAGGGAGAAGTCGCCGAAATCGGCATAGAAGGCCGCATAGGGATGCTTTGCCAGCCATCGGGCCTTCAGCCTAGGGACCTGGGAGGCCGGGACCTCGGAAGCCAGACCGGTCAGGGTGAGGCGAGGGGAGGTTTGCGGATTGGCGCTCTCTGCCGAACCGGACAGCAGCAGGGCGCAACGGGGATCGGCGCGCAACTGACGCGTATGCTCGGACAAGGATGACAGCAGCATCAGGGGCGTGAAATCGGCACCAAAGGCCGGCGTTACCAGGCTGACAAAGGGCTGCCCACCCGATTGGGTCGCCAGGCTTGCCACCGACGCCGCCCGGGCCAGGCATCGCGCCGCAAATCCCAGGTTTTCGCTCACGATCTATGTCCCGTCCGGGTTGTGCCACATTACCGTGCCATATGGGCCGTACCATATGCCGTACGAGATAGTCCCAATGAAGGCCGGTCCCTTATCCTTGAGACCGGCGGAGACCTGACCAATGGCTGCCACGATCGCCCTGGTAGATGACGACCGTAACATCCTGACTTCCGTCTCCATGACCTTGGAGCAGGAGGGCTTCACCGTCCGCACCTACACGGATGGAGAAAGTGCCCTGCAAGGGCTTCTTGCCAAGCCAGCGGACCTGGCCGTGCTGGATATCAAGATGCCGCGCATGGACGGGATGGAGTTGCTGCAACGCCTGAGGCAGCGAAGCGCCATGCCGGTGGTATTCCTGACCAGCAAGGACGAGGAGGTGGATGAGCTGATGGGTCTTCGCCTCGGTGCGGATGATTACATCACCAAGCCTTTCAGCCAGCGCCTCCTGCTCGAGCGAATCCGTGCCTTGCTGCGGCGCAACGAGGCGTCTCGTGCCGAGGGCAGTGGCAGTCCGGCCGGTGGCGTGCTGGTCCGTGGCGATCTGGTCCTCGATGAGACGAAGCATACCTGCGTTTGGAAGGGCACGGACATCCAGTTGACGGTAACCGAATTCCTGCTGGTGAAAGCCATGGCCCTGCGGCCTGGAATGGTGAAGAACCGTGATCAGCTGATCGACGCAGCCTATGGCGAAAATATCTATGTCGATGATCGGACCATCGACAGCCATGTGAAGCGGGTGCGCAAGAAGTTCCGGCAGGCTGACGGAGAATTTGCGCAGATCGAAACGCTGTATGGCATCGGTTATCGATACAAAGAAAGCTGAATATTCTTTTGGTGGGCCAAAAAAGGGAAAGTGTTCGATACTCTTAAAGCGGTGCTAAGTGGGCAATACGGTCTCTAAGCAGCATTGTATTTTGCCGGTATCTCGCCCAGGCACTTTCATGCCGGCATGAAAAAGGCGGGCACCAAGTTGGTGCCCGCCTTACACAGATCGGATATCAACGGTTAACGGCGTGAAATCAAGCCAACCACTGCTGCCGTCACCGCTGCCCCAACCAGCCCCTTTTTCACTGAGCCGCTCCGCAGCAGTGGTGCCAGCATCATGGCACGAGATGCCGTATCGCCGACTTGGCGCAATGCATCGTCCCGAACGCGCTGGGCCTCCACCTGCACCGGATCTTCCGCATGCCGGGCGGCCAACCAACCGAGAATGCCAGCCAGGACAAGGTCGACACCCGCAATGATCAAGGCGGCGCCTGCTCCGCCCTGGTCACGCGCAAGCCAGATCAGCGCTGCCACATGCAGCATGACAAGCAGCATCAGGCCGAACACTGCTGCTGCCACGCCAAGCGCAGCCTGAATGGCGACGCCGCGGCCGGTGCGCTTCCATCGTAGCGCCTCGGCCTGTGCTGCCAGCCTCAGTAGGCTGATCAGGCGCATAGCGGCTTAGTGCCGATCGCGCGGATAGACGTAGGTATTGCCGCCCATCAGCCGGCCGATCAGGTAGCCGCCCAGCGCTGCGATGCCGATCGCCACCAGCGGGCGCTCCTTCACGGTGTCGGACAGCGCATCAGCGCGTTCCTCGACCGCATCCCGGGCGCGAACGGCATAGCCCTGGACCTGGTCCGCTGCTTCGGCAAGAGCCGGGGTCACCCGCTCCTGCATCAGCTTCTCGACCTGGGCGCGCAGCTTGGCGAGTTCCGCATTGGCGTCGTCGGTCACCCGATCGGCGGAGGCTGCGGCCTGATCCTTCAGCTTGCGGGCGTCGTTGGAAAGGTCGTTCGCTGCGCTCATTGTATCGCTCCTGATGCGATGGAAACTCGCCGCTGCAACGCCGCCTGCCGGCCGAAGGTTCCGCCCTGCGTTGACAGCGTAGCGGCAGGCGCCGAAGCCTGCTGCAGGAGAATCCATGGACGCGCCCCTGCTGCAATTCGAGATGGTGACGAAGGCGAAGGCCGGCCTGGACGGGATCGACTTCGCCGTGGCGCGTGGCGAGACCTTGGCCCTGCTGGGAGCGCCGGGAGCCGGCAAGACCACGGTGCTGCGGCTGTTGGCCGGGCTTGAGAGGCCCGATGCGGGCCGTGTGCTGCTGGACGGGCGCGACTTGGCCCCACAATCCCCGCCTCGCCGGGGCCTTGCCTGTTTCGATCCACAGCTGCCCGCGCGCAGCAATGTTCAGGAAGCGGTCGCCCAGCCTCTCGCCAGTTTCGACATCCCGGCACGTGACCGTCCGGCGCGCATAGCCCGGGCGCTGACCCTGCTCGGACTGGACGGCTTCGAGGGTCGCCCGCTTGCCTCGCTTGGGCCGGTGCCGCGTCTTCGCGTGGCGCTCGCACGGGCCATCGCGCCGGAGCAGCCGCTGCTGCTGCTCGACGATCCACTGGCCGGCCTCGATCCGCCAGCCCGGCGCGCCCTGCGCTTCGAATTCCGCAGAATCGTGCGTCGGATGGGCCTGACCGTGCTGCTGGCCACAGGGGATGCCGAAGAGGCCATGGCCATGGCCGATCGGATCGCGGTGCTGGAGGACGGCGGCATCGCCCAACTCGAGACGCCCCAGCGCCTCTACGAAGAACCGGCGACCGCCTTCATCGCCAGCCTGGTCGGCGAGAACAACCGGCTGCCCGGCACCGTCGAATGGCGGGAGGACGATGAGTGCGGCGTGCGTCTCGCCTGCGGGCCATTGGTCGAGGCGCGGGTCGCCGATGCCGGGGGGCCGGGCAGCCGCTGCATCGTGGCGATCCGGCCGGAGAAGGTTGCCGTCGCTGCACTTCCGGCCGAGGAGATGGGGGAGGGAGCCTTGCCGGCGGCACTGCGGGACAGCGTTTTCCTCGGCGACCACGTCCGCCTGCTGCTGGAAGTCGGCGAGGGCGGCATGCTGGTGGCAAAGCGGCCACCCGGGACGCGCATGCCGGTTCCCGGCGGGCCCGCCTCGGTCGCCTGGGATCCCTATGTCGCCTTTGCCTATCGGGCCCTGCGTTAGCCGCTGTCACTGGTTCCACCCTTGGTTCCTTTCGATCAGACCCCCATCTTGGCGAAGCCGATACGGGGAGACCGCCCAATGACGATGATGCTTGACCGCCGCCACGCGCTGCTGGGCGGTGCCGCCCTGGCGACACTCCTGGCCGCCCCACGCGCGCGTGCCCAGGCCCCGACGGGCCCCTTCACCCTGCCGCCGCTGCCCTATGCGCCCAATGCGAACGAGCCGCACATCGATGCCCAGACCATGGAAATCCATCATGGACGCCATCACGCCGCCTATGTGAACAACCTGAACGCCGTGGCCAAGGACCACAGCCAGCTTGGCGCCATGCCGATCGAGCAGATCCTGGCAAAGCTGGGCGAGATGCCAGAGGCGGTCCGCACCGCGATCCGCAACAACGGCGGCGGCCATGCCAATCATACGATGTTCTGGCAGGTGATGGGCGGGAAGGGTGGCGCTCCCGCTGGCGAGCTGGCCCAGGCCGTCACCCGCGACCTCGGCGGGTTCGACAAGCTGAAGACGGATTTCAATGGCGCCGGCGCACGGGTCTTCGGCTCCGGCTGGGTCTTCGTCACCGTGGACGGGGCGGGCAAGCTGGCATTGGCCAGCCGGCCGAACCAGGACACGCCGCTGATGGATGGGGGCCGGGTGCTTTTCGGCAACGACGTCTGGGAACACGCCTACTACCTGAAGTACCAGAACCGCCGGCCTGACTACCTGGCAGCATGGTGGAACGTGCTGGACTGGGACAGGATCGCAACCCGCTATGCCGCCGCCAAGGCCGGTTCGCTGACGATCTAGGGGCCTGGCACCTCTTCCAGGATGCCCTCGAAGGTGATGCAGACAGGGTTCTGACCGGCCTGCAATTGCCCTTCGTGAAGCTGGCCGGCCATGTCGGCCAACAGGATCGACAGGGTGACGCCGTCCGGACCGACCCGGCCCTGCGTCACCAGGAACTCCGTGGCATAATCGGGCACCCTGCCGCCGTTGGCGAAGCAGGCGCCATCCAGGCTGCCGAGGCTGCCTCGCAGGATGGCGCGGTTGAAGCCGTGATCTCGGCACGCCACCGCAAGCGCCTTCGGCAAATCCTCGTCCGGGCGGATGCGAAGCGCGATGGCCCTGCGCCCGCCTGGCCGCACCGGCTGGGCGATGGGTGCGAAGAGCGCGAAATTGGTTTCAGGGTCGGCCGCCACCCGGAAGCCCATGCCGCCGAGGCCCCAGGCCCTGGCCATGATCGGTGCCGCGACCAAGCTTTCCTCCGGCAGGATATGCCCGCCTCGCCGGCCGGCCGCTTCTTGCCAAACGGCATGACAATGCAGCCAGTCCTCGAAGCCATCCTGACTTGTCCGCTGTCCGAAGGTCACGCAGCCGCGCTCCAGCCGAGCCCCGCCGGACGGTGTGCGGGGAGCGCTGTACCAGGCGGCATGCATGGCATCCGAGGCTGCCGCGGGCAGGACATAGGCGAAGGGGCCGAAGGCTCCTCCGGCCAATTCCAGTACGGCGCTGGTGAAGCCGGCGAGACGGAGGGGCCGGGCCACGGCGTCGAGCAGCGAAAGGCCCGGCTCCAGCACGAATTCCAGCGGCTGCACGGTGCCGAGCTGGCTGACGACCCGCGGTTCCTGCCGCGGGCCGGGCTGTGGCGGCATCAGCCGCCATCCAGAGGCAGAATACCGCGGGCTTCCAATTCCTCCCGCACCATCTTCTTCGTGATCTTGCCGTAGCCGGACCGCGGCAGTGCATCCCAGAAGACCAGCCGGCGCGGCAGCTTGTAGCGGGCGACGCGGCTGGCGAGCCAGGCGAGCACTTCGGCCTCCGCTGGCGGCGGGCCGCGTGGCACCAGCACCGCCACGCCGACCTCGCCCCACTGCCGGTCCGGCACGCCGACGACGGCGACCTCGGCGATGCCGGGGAACTGCAGGATGACTTCCTCGACCTCTCGTGGATACACATTCGACCCGCCGGAGATGTACATGTCAGAGGCCCGGCCGGTGATGTAGAGGAAGCCCGCGGCATCCATGTGGCCGAGATCGCCGGTCCGGAACCAGCCGTCGCGGAAGGCCTTGGCATTGGCCTCCGGATTGTCGTGGTAGCCAGCGAATACGGCCGGCCCGGTGACGCAAATCTCTCCCTGGGTGCCGGGCGGCACCTCGGCGCCGGTCTCATCCTGGATCTGGATCTCCATGCCGGTGCGGGCGAAGCCGCAGGTGCCGATCCGCGCCTCGGGTCCATCCTCCGCCGTGTGGAGCGCTGCGGGGAGCACGGTGATATTTCCGGTGACCTCCCCCAGTCCGAAGTACTGCACGATGACCTTGCCGAGCCGGGCCAGGGCCCGCTTCTGGTCCTCCCGGTACATCGGTGCCCCGGCGTAGATGACGTGACGCAGCGAGGAGTGGTCGTGCTCCAGCGCAGCCGGATGCTCGACCAGCATGGTGAGAATGGTCGGTACGGTGAACATGTTGCTGATCCGATGATGCTCGACCAGCCGCCAGGCTTCCGCAACATCGAAGCGTTCGCCGGGCATCAGCACGGACCGCGCCCCGCGGGCGACCTGGGCCAGCAGATGGATGCCGGCACCATGCGAGAGAGGGGCGACGACGAGCGACGCATCCGCCTCCGTTGTTCCCGGCATCAGGTCGCAGAGGTGGTTGGTGATGACGAAGCCCATCTGGCCATGGGTCAGCACCGCGGCCTTCGGACGTCCCGTGGTGCCGGAGGTGAAGAAGAACCAGCAGGGGTCATCCCGTTCCACCGATGCCGTCGGGCAGGGCAGGCCATGGCCGGCTTCGATCAGCGTCTCATGCGTCGTCGTGCCGAATTCGGCCTGGCCGAGGCTGGCGAGGAAGAGGCCGGGCAGCGCTGCGGCAACCGCGGCGGCGTGATCGGGGAATAGCGATTGGCACAGGAAGGCCTTGGCTCCCGAGGCCTGGGCGAGCCACGCGACTTCTTCCGGCATCAGGCGGAAATTCGTCGGCACCCAGACCGCGCCCAGCCGGAAGGTGGCGAACATCGTCTCGATGATCGCATTGCCGTTCTTGGCGTGGACCAGGACCCGGTCGCCTTTGCCAATACCCGCAGCGGCGAGTGCGGCGGCCAGGCCTGTCACGCGCGCATCCAGGTCGCGCCAGGACCAGCTTTCGGCGCCCCAGACGAGGGCCGTGTGATCCGGAAAGCGCCGGGCCGATTGGGTCAGGAAATGCGCCAGGTTCATGACCCGGCGAGAGATGGGCAGTGTGGCAGTGGACGGGCTCATGCGGCGGCTCCTCCCGGAGGATTTGCCAGCATCCTACCGCAGCTTTCCCTGGGCCGCGCGGTGCGCTGCCTGCAGTCAATTCAGGCGCGGGTCAGGGCGGTCGGGTAGCGCCTGTGGCCTTGCTGAGCCATGTCCAGCCAAAAGCCACGCGGCAACTTCAGCCTCTCCGTGACGGGTGGCATATCGGCAGTCGCGTCCCAGCCTTCCGCAAGGATGCGACCATCCATGCCCTCGGCCCGGAGGCCGAGTAGATGCAGCAGTGTCGGGGCGATATCGGTCAGGTCGCAGGCCGCCTGGACGGTGGCACCACGGCGAAAGGGGCCACCCTCGGCGATCAGCACGGTCGCCAATTCCCGCCGATGCAGCCCACCATGCATGCCGCCGCCCTCGGGGACATCCGGCGTGTCGAAGGGGGCATGGCCGGGCAGGCCATACTGGTCCGGCCCTTCCGCCCCGGCGAAGCACAGGACCAGATCCGCGCTGCGCGGATGCGCCGCATCGAGACAGGCCAGGGGCAGCGCGCTCGGTAGCAGGCCCGGATTGCGGACCAGCAGCGGGCCTGCCCAGGGCTGCGCGGCAAGGAAGGCCGCCAGTGGCGGCGCAAGTGTGGGCTTGCGGAGCCAGAGGCCGGGCGCGGCGGCGGGAGCGACCACCACCTCGATCCCCGGCGCCAGGCCCGCGGCTGCGGCGAAGCCGCCTCGGCGCAATTCCGCGGCCAGGTCGAGCTTGAGGCTGCCGCTGACATGCCCGTGGTCGGAAAGCACCAGAACGGCGATGTCGGCCCGATCCGGTTGGGCATCCCGCCAGTCCAGCACCTGCCCGACCGCTGCATCGGCGGCAGCCAGTGCTAGGCGTGTCTCCGGCGCGTCGAGACCGCGGTAATGGAAACTGATATCGGGTTCCGGCAGCCAGAGCAGGGCGATGTCGGGGCGCAGCTCGGGCAGCACCACGGTGGTCAGGGCCCGGACCGCGTGGTGCAGCCGCGGGATATTCGGAATGCTGGCGGCCGGTGCCGGACCCAGTCGTTCCATCAGCCAGAGAGCGGCAGCGCCGTCCGTATCGGCTGCATTCCAGCGGAAGCCGCCCAGGGCTTCGGCCTGGGGATTTGCCAGAAAGGTCTGCCCAGGCGATCCGGCCGAGACCACTGCGAAGCGACGGCCCGCGGCCGCGAGGATCTCGCCCAACCCCGGCTTCTGCAGAGGCGATGGCGTGCCAGCGGCGAGCAGCCGAAGATCCGCCACCGTGCTGGTCTTCAGCAGCCGCTCCGGGGCCAGACCTGCATCGAAGATGGTATTCGCGGTCAGCCCATGCGCTGCTGGCCGGCAGCCCGTGACGAGGGAACTGGTCGCCACCCGCGTTTCGCTCGGGAATACGCTGCGGGCATTGGCGAAGCCTGTGCCCGCAGCGGCCAAGGCGGCAAGCCGTGGCATGCGGCAGACAAGGTCGGGCCGCAGCCCATCGAGCAGGATCAGGATGGCGCGCATGCTGCCATCCTAGAACGTCAGCAGGCGCCGAATACCATCGTTCCGGTGACTATCGCACGCAGGATGCCGGTAAAGGCCGGATCTCAGAAAAGTAGGCCCTTCTTCAGCATCCCGTGCACGCCCTTCTCGCCATTCACCGTCTGGGTCACGTGGAAATCCACGGCCAGGCTGCAAAGCTGGTAGGCATCCGCGGCGGTGACATTGGCGCGGCTGACGATGAAGGCGATCATCTCCCGCAGGGCGATCTTCATCGCCACGTCCAGATCCTCGTGCATGCCCATGCTGATGTAGTGCGTCGGCGTCTCGGCCCGCGGATACTTCAGCACCGGGTCCTTGGCGCCACCGCCCTTTTCCAGCCCGAAGCGGAAGTGGCCGGTCAGGCAGATTTCCAGGGCATTGATGCAGACTTCGCCATCGCCCTGCACGCCGTGGCCGTCGCCTGCCGAGAAATTGGCCCCCGGGACGAAGACGGGCAGGAAAAGCGTGGCGCCGGCGCCGACTTCCTTGTTGTCGAGGTTGCCGCCATGGGCGCGCGGTTCCTTGGTGGAGATGGTGCCCCATTCCTCCGGCCCGGCGACGCCCATGACGCCGAAGAAGGGCGAAAGCGGGATGGTGATACCCGGCCCGACCGGCACCTTGCAGGTCATCGCCTCCTTATCCACCGGGATGTGCAGGACCCGCCGATAGGGAAAATCCTCCGGCAAGGTCCCCATGAGAGGCCGGAAGGCACAGAAGCCCCAGTCGCAGCCGAGGTCGATCCGCTCGATGTCGACGCGCAACGCATCGCCGGGCTCGGCCCCCTTCACCGCCACCGGGCCGGTGAGGATATGGGGTCCGAAGCGTGGCGGATTGGCGGCATGGATGGCCGACAGGCGGGACGGAATGGCCAGGCCACTGTCCTTGGCCGGCATGATGTCGGCAGCGCCGGAAACGCATTCGAGGATGACGAGGTCGCCCGGATCCACTGTCTTCACCGGGGCAAAATTCGCATCGAACCCGCCCCAGCGGATGTTTTCGAGCGTGGGTTCGATGTGGTGCGTCGCAGGCAAGCTGGCGTCCTCCGTCAGGCTGCATCCATGGTGCCGCAGCCCGATGGTTAGGCAAAGCCTATGCCATATGCTGCAGACGCTAGCCCGGCAGGGTGCCCGGCTCCAGCTGGGCTGGCTCGTGCATCGGGCAGCCGTTGTGTTTGCCGCGGAACTCGGCCGACATGGCATAGGCGGGCTTCCTCGCCCGCATGATGCCGCCAATCGGCCGGTGCGCCGCCAGCCCATGCCAGGGGCTGAAGGCCATCCGATCGTCGACCGCCTGCGATCGCGCCTCGCTCCAGGCCGGCTGCGGCGGCACGCTGATCCGTGCCACCGCCACATAGGGGCTGCGGTCCTCCGGCCAGACGACGGAGGCATCCTCGATCGGCATCGCCACGATATCGGTGCAGAGCTGCACCCGCAGTTCCCATTCACCGCCATGAGTGGCGAAGTATTCGGTGACCGCCTCGCGCAGGCCATTGGGCTTGCCGCCGACCACGACCTTCTTGCCGACCAGCGCCAGCAACCCCTCGGAGACCGGGGCCACCGAGAGCTTGGCGATATAGGGACCGTGCAGCAGCGGCGCCTGGGTATAGTAGGTCTCGCCCAATACATGGGTCAGCGGCTGGCCGCCGAGCGTGGTCAGCAGTGGGCTCTTGCCGCCGAAGGTTTCGACCACCGCCTCGGCTCCGCGCAGCACGGCGGAAAAGGCCTTCTTCAAGCCCTGGGCCTTGTCCGTCGTCTTCGCCAGCAGCTTCAGGTTGCCGAGGAAGGCCTTGGGATCAGGCGCGGTGAAGGCCGGCGCATTGGCCATGACGAAATCCTGCGTCGTCGCGCCGCCGGCGCCGGGCAGCCGTTCCCCCTCCACGCCGATCAGCTTGATGCCGAGGCCGCGTGGCGCGGAGACGCTGTCGTCCAGGATATCGCCCGGCGTGGTCGAGAAGCGCAGCACCACGGGATAGCAGGCGACCTTGGCAAAGACACCCTGGGCAAGCTCCGGCGGCAGGCCCTCCAGCACGGTCAACTCGCCCTGCAGCAGGCCATGGCTTTTCGCATGGACACTACGGAGCGCATGGCCGCCGTCCTCAAGGGTAGTTTCGCTGATGCCACGCAGGGTCTCGATCAACTCGGCGATCGTCTCGGCCTCCTGGGGGCTCCGGGTTTCAAAACCGGGCTGGTAGATCACGGGTGCGGGCATGCGCGAGCCTTCCGGAATGACTGTCCCGGCGAAACGCACGGCTTGCTGCCCGTGACGGCTACTGCACAGGGTCGTGAAGAGGTATCACCGGCCGCAACGCGTCCCGCAGCATTTTCTGGTCGCCGGGGCAGGCACGGGACAGCCGCTCGTATTCGGCCGGACTGTCAATCTCGCGGTGTGCGCTCTCCCGGGCGCTGCGCATGGCTGCCAGGGCCGGCTCGATCGCCCGGCGCAAGCCCTGCTGCAGTCCGGCCATGGCCTCGTCCAGGGTGGCGCCGCGCCCCTCGGCCCTTGCCCCCCAACCTTCCGCCGCGGCCTTGGCCTGGGCCGCCGCCCGGCGCAGGCTGCGCCGATTGACGGCGACATGCCGCCGCTCATGTGCGGCCACCTCGCGCCACAGGCAGCCATCGCGGGGAATTTCCTGGGCAATCCGGACCACATGCTCGGTCTGGACGAGGTTCAGCGAGATCGTCGCCGGCCGGGCGCAGACTCCGCCGCCAGTGCTGCGATAGCGCGTCTCGATCTCGCTCTGCCATTCGACACGGGACGTCGTCAGGCCCAGATGGTGCAAGGTGGCGCTGCGGGGCTGACCGGTTTCCCGATGCAGGGCATCGACGTCGAGCTCGTTGCTCAGCACCGGCTCGGGATCCATCACCGTGAGGCTGATCCGGGCGGGTCCGGGCGGGCAGGCGGGGGGCGCTTCGGCCCTGGCCGGACTTGCCAAGGCCAGCAGCAGCAGGGCAAGCCCCAAGCGGATCAGAGCCAGCCCTTGCGTTTGAAATACAGGATCGGCAGCACCGCGGAGATGATCATCAATCCGAGCGCCATCGGATAGCCGAGCTTCCAGCCTAGCTCAGGCATGTGCTCGAAATTCATGCCGTAGATGCTGGCGAGCAGCGTGGGTGGCATCAGTGCGACGCTGGCCACGGTGAAGGTCTTGATGATGGCGTTCTGCTCGACATTGATGATGCCGAGCACCGCATCCAGCAGGAAGTTCGCCTTGCTGTTGAGGAAGCTTGCGTGTTCCACGAGCGAGCGCACGTCCCGCACCAGGGTCTTGATCAGCCCCTGATTCTCCCGCCGGACCGCTGTCGCCTTTTCGGCACCGACGAAGGTGAGGATGCGCGACAGGCCGAGCAGCGTCTCACTCGCCCGCGTCGTCACTTCCCCGACCTGTCCAAGCGTGATCAGCGCCTCCTTCAAGTCGGCATCCTTGGTGGTCGCCTTCACCTTGGCCCGGGCGGTGCGGAAGGCGGCTTGGCTGGCGCGGTCCATCTCGGCGGCGATGCGCTCGAGGATATCGGCCAGCCGGTCCACCACCTGCTCGAACAGATGCAGCATCACGCCGTCGGGGGTGGTCAGCAGCTGGACCGGGGTACGCTGGCAGCGGGCGGAGAAGACCGCGAAGGCCTTGGGCGTCGCATAGCGCACCGTCACCAGGGTGGCGTTGCCGAGGACGAAGGTGATGGCGGTCGAGCCCAATTCCCCGCCATCGACCCCGTAGAGAAAGGGGGCGGTAAGGAAGAGGGTATCGTCCTCCTTATAAAGGCGGGAGGAGCTTTCGATCTCCTGCATCTCTTCCCGCGTCGGGATTTCCAGACGCAGGGCGTCCTGGACGTCCCGCTCCTCCTCCTGGGTCGGGGTCAGCAGGTCGATCCAGATCGCCTTGCTGAGTGTCGCAGTCGCCTGCGCACCCTCCCGCACCACGAGATGGCCGGTCTCGACAGTATAGGTCGTCAGCATCGCGGGTCCCCCGGCCGATCGGGCTCTCGGCTTCTAGCCGTGCTGCCGCCACAAGTCACGCGGGCCCGCCCGGCGGGGGCCGAGGCGGCCGGCCAGGGAAGCTTGGCGCGCGGCTTGCTGTTGCCGGCCGACAGGTGAGGGGGCAGCCATGATGCGACGCCGGATGCAACTTTTCGGGGCAATGCTCTGCCTCAGCCTCGGGCATGCCATCGTTCCGGCTGCGGCGGAGGCTTGGCCGGCGCGGCCGATCCGCATCGTCGTCACCTTCCCTCCCGGCGGCTCCTCGGACATCGTGGCCCGGGTGCTGGCGGAGGCGATGTCGCCGAAGCTGGGCCAGCGAGTGGTGGTGGACAACCGGCCCGGCGCCGGCGGGACCCTGGCCGCGGCGCATGTCAGCCAGCAGCCGGCCGATGGCTATACCCTGATGCTCTCCAATACCGCGCCGATCGTGAACTCGCCGCCGCTCTATTCGAACCCGGGCTATGACCCGGTGAAGAGCTTCACCCATGTCGCCTATCTCGGCGCGACGACCATGGTGGTGGTCACCAACCTCTCCGTCCCGGCGACCGACCTGAAGGGACTGATGACCTGGCTGCGGGCGCAGCCGCAGCCTGTCACCTATGGGACGTCCGGTGCCGGCTCGGTCGGGCATGTGGTGGGCAACATGTTCATCGCGCAGACCGGCATCCCGCTGAACCACGCGCCCTATCGTGGGTCGACCCCGATGCAGGCGGATCTGCTGGGCGGGTCCATCCTGCTGTCCTTCGATACCCTGCCCGAGAATGTGGAGAACATCCGTGCCGGGCGGCTGCGCGCCTATGCGGTGACGGCCGCCACCCGCGCCCCTTCCGTCCCCGAGGTGCCGACCACGGTGGAAGCCGGATTGCCGCAACTGCTGGCCACGAACTGGCTGGGTCTTTCAGGGCCGGCGGGGCTGTCGCCGGCCGTGGTCGAGCGATTGCATGCCGAAGTCGCGGCAGCGCTGAAGACGGCGGCCTTCCAGGAACGGCTGGCGACGGTCGGCATCGTCCCGGGCGAGATGACGCAGCCGGAATTCTCTGGCTTCGTCACCGACCAGGTCGCCACGATAGGGGCGGCCGTCCGCGCCATGGGGATCAAGAATGACTGACGACGACTTCCTGCGCCGCGCCATCGCGCTTTCGGCCGAGGCGGCCGCCACCCCGGGCTGTGAGCCCTTCGGCGCGGTGGTGGTGCGGGACGAGGCGATCGTCGGCGAGGGCTTCAACCGGTCCCGCGCCAAGGCCGACCCGACCTCGCATGGCGAGATCGAGGCGATGCGGGATGCCTGCGCCAGGCTCGGCACGCTGGAGCTGACCGGCTGCACCGTCTTCACCTCCTGCGAGCCCTGCGCCCTGTGTGTCGCGGCGATGCAGATCACCGGCATCGGCCGCGTGGTCTATGCCGCGGCTTTGGCCGATAGCGCCCGGGTGCTGGCTGGGGTGCCGGCAGACAAGCGTCGCAAGGGCGACGTGGCGGCGCTGCGGCGGGAGGCAGGCTTGCCGATCGGCCAGGGGCGCATCCCTGCACGCCAGGCGCTGGTGGCGGAAGCCATCACTGTTTTAGAAGGTTGGGCAAGGGCACCGGGCTGAACCTGGCCTGCTACCGCTCCGTGGCAGCTTCAGCCCGGTAGCTTGAAGCGCCTGGTGACGCCGGGAAAATCCGGCTCTGCCGGATGTCGACCGCTGGCGATGGTGCCATCGGCTTCCCGGACCAGCTGGCAGCAGCCCAGACCGGCAGCAGCGGCCGCATCCAATTCCTCGGCCACATCCGAGAGGAAGAGGATTTCTGCCGGCGATAGCGCCAATTCCAAGGCAATGGCGGCATAGCTCGCCGCCTCCCGCTTGGCGCCAACCCTGGTATCGAAGAAGTTGCTGAACAACGGGATCAGGTCGCCAGCCTCCGAATGACCGAACAGCAGCTTTTGCGCCTCGACCGAGCCGGAGGAATAGACAGCAAGCCGGACCCCACCGGCTGCCCAGGCGCGCAGGCAATCCGGCACATCGGGCCAAAGCTGCCCCTTCAACCGGCCATCCTCGTAGCCCTGGCGCCAGATCAGCCCCTGCAACGCCTTGAGCGGCGTGGCCTTGCTATCCTCCGCCATCCAGCGGCGCAGGACCTCCGCCGGCGGCTCTCCGGGCGCGGTGGCGCGGATATCCGCCAGGATCGTCGCCACCGCGGGTGCCGAGCCATGGCTGGCGAGGAAACCGTCGAGAGCTTCGGCGGCGAAGGGGAACAGCCGGTCCTTGACGAAGGCGATGGCGGTGGTGGTGCCCTCGATATCGGTCAGGATCGCGCGCGGAGTCACCTCAGACCGCGACCGGGAAGCGCTGCGCCATATCCGTGCCGGTGAACTGCGCCACCCATCCGGAGGGATCGGTGAAGACCCGCAGGGCGCAGAAATCCGGCGCCTCGCCCGCATCGAACCAATGTGGGGTATTGGCCGGGACGCTGATAAGGTCGCCCTGCTCACAGCGGGCATCCCAGACCTTGCCATCCACATGCATGACGAAATGCCCGGCCCCACGTACGAAGAAGCGCACTTCGTCCTCGGTGTGAATATGTTCGTTGAGGAATTTCTCCCGCATGGCGCCGGCCTGAGGGTGGTCGGGCGTCAGGCTTACGACATCGGCCGAACCGGCACCGGTCACGCCCATCAGCGCATCCAGATGTGGGCGGTATGCCGCCAGGATGTCCTCGTTCGAGGCACCCGACGGGACGGATACCCCCTCCCAACGCTCGAAGCGCACGCCGATGGCGCCGAGCTGGCCGGCGATCGCGGCAACATCCTCGGTCCGCACCAATTCACGGCCGCTTGCGGCCTCCCAGACGGTCAGACGGCTCATGGCCGAAGCCTCCTTGCTTCCAGCTCACAGCGGAGCATGAATTCCACCGCCTCCAACCGCAGGAGGGCCTGCGGCATATCGGCGCCCCATACATAGATCCCGTGGCCACGGATCAGGTAGCCCGGCACCGCCGTACCGGCGGCCCAGCGGCTTGCGACCTTGGCCTGAAGCCTGTCGATGTCCTGGTCATTCTCGAAGACCGGTACTTCGACTGCGGCATCATGCGTCGGCAATCCGGGGAATGCCTTCAACAATTCATAGCCAGCCAGTCGAATGGTGTCGCCGGCGAGGCGCGACAACACCGTTACCGGTACCGAATGCCCATGCAGGGCGGCACCGGCTTCGGGGAAGTGCCGGTAGATGCCGCAATGCAGCCCGGTTTCGGCCGAGGGGCGATCAGTGGTGCGGCGAGGCTGGCCGTCGAGGCCCACCTGAATCACGCCATCGGGGCCAAGGAATCCCTTATGGCCACCGGACCGGGTAATGGCCACCACCCCATCCGGCAAACGAATGGAGATATTCCCGGCAGTTGCCGGGACCCAGCCAAGACGGTCCAGGCGCTGCCCGGCGGCGATGATCGCCGCCGTCGCCCGGACAAACTCATCCTCGGGCATGGCGAAGCGGCAAGCCTCAGGCGGCCGGGCGGCTCGTCGTCGTGGTCGTGTGCGGCTGGGCGGCGGTGGCCGCCGGGCCCTGGATCGTGCCGGTCGGCTGCGTCCCCGGAGCCGGCGGAGCGCCATCGGCGAGCGAGGCATCATCTTCCTCCTTCATGTTCTTCTTGAAGGATTTGATGCCGGTGGCGAGGTCACCCATGAGGTTGCTGATCTTGCCGCTGCCGAACAGCAGCAGAACGACCAGCAGCACGATGAGCCAGTGCCAGATGCTGAAAGAACCCATGTGACGCCCCGATGAACTGTGTTTTCCGCCGCGCGGCCGCAGGGTGCGGTGGCATGCAGCGAGGTTAAGCCGGGCCGGACACTAATGCGCCGGCCCGGGCCGCGCAAACCCGCAGATGGCCCGGCCGGCGGCCGCGGACAAGCCCTGCCTCACGCCTCGGCACGGATCCCGAGCCGGGTGATGAGACTGCCCCAACGCGCCGCCTCGCTTTCCATGGTGGCGCGTAGCAGGGCAGGGGAGCCTGCCACGACTTCGAAGCCCAGGTTTTCCAGGGTGGTGCGGGTCTGCGGCACTGCCAGCGCCCGCTGCGCTTCTGCCGCCAGCCGCTCCACCCGATCGGCCGGCATGCTGGCGGGACCGATGAGGCCGATCCAGGCATAGCTGGCTGCGTCCGCGATCCCAGCCTCGGCCAGGGTCGGGACCTCCGGTGCCTGAGGAATGCGGGCATCGGCCGTCACGGCCAGGCCACGCACCTGGCCTGCCCGCAGTTGCGGCAGGATGCCGGCATTGATCAGCACCATCGCGTCGATCCGTCCCGCCACGAGGTCCAGCACGGCGGGCGGGAAGCCGCGATAGGGTACGTGCAGCATGTCGAGCCCCGCCCGCGCCATCAGATCCACCATGGCCAGATGGCCACCCGAACCCGAGCCGACCGAGCCGAAGGAGAGCTTGCCCGGATTGGCCTTGGCATGGGCGATGAAGCCACTCAGGTCCCGCACCGGCACGTCCGGATGCACGACCAGCAGCTGCGCACCGCGCATCAGCAGGGAGATCGGCACCAGGTCCTTGGCGGGATCGTATGGCAGGCTGGGGAAGAGTGCCGGTGCCGTCGAGAGCGGGCCATTGATCGACACCCCGATGGTATGGCCATCCGTCGCTTTGGCGACCGCATCCGTGCCGATATTGCCGCCTGCCCCGGCGCGATTGTCCACCACGCAAGGTTGGCCGAGGACCTGGCCGAAATGGCTGGCCATGGCGCGACCAGCGATATCGGGCGTGGAGCCTGCGGGGAAGGGGACGATGAGCCGCAGCGGCCGGTCCGGCCAGATGGGCTGCGCCAGGGCCGGCCCTGCCACGAAGGGGGCGGCCAGCAGGATGCGGCGCGGGATGGACAAGCGACTTCCTCCGGCAGGTTTGGCGCGGTTCCACCACGCCACCGCCCCGGCGTAAAGCGGCCTCGGTGCCGGCCCGTCCTATCGGCTGCCGATCAGCCGCTGCCGCAGCCGGGCCGAGAGGAAATCGATCGCCGCCACCGTCGCCACCATCAGCAGGATGATGAAGGCAACCTCATCCCAATGGCGCACCCGGATCCGCTCCGAGATCTGCAGCCCGATCCCGCCGGCACCGACCACGCCGAGGATCGCCGCCGACCGCGTATTGCTCTCGAAGAAATACAGGGCCTGGGCCAGCATGACCGGCAGCACCTGCGGCAGCACCCCGAAGCGCAGCCGGGCCAGCCGGCCGCCGCCTGCCGCGGTCACGCCCTCCACTTGGCGCCGCTCGGCATTCTCGATGGCTTCGGCATTCAGCTTGGCCAGCACCGCGATATCCGCCGTGGCGATGGCCAGCACGCCGGCCAAGGGGCCCAGCCCGACGGCCCGCACGAAGGCCAGCGCCCAGATCAGCTGGTCGATGCCACGGAAGCCATCGAAAATCCGCCGCAGCGAAAAGCGGAACAGCAGGCTGGTCACCACATTGCCGGCGCCGAGGAAGCCGAGCGGCACCGCGACCAGCGCGGCGATGAAGGTGCCCAGGAAGGCCATGGCGACGCTTTCGGCGAGGCCCTGGAGGATATCGACCCAGAGCTCGCCGGGGGAAGGCGGCACCATCAGTCGCAGGATGGTGGCGAGGCCGGAAAGCCCGTTCCACAACCGCTGCGGCGTGAAGCCGAAATGCTGCAGGGCCCAGCCGAGCCACAGAGCGAAGACCAGCCAACCGGCGACGCGGAGCATACGTACCCGGCCTGTGGAGCCGAAGGCGCCGGGCATCCGTGCGCGCCAGGCGGCGATATCCGCGGTGGTCATTGCATCACCCCGATCACCCGGTGCCGCAGCCGCTCGGACAGCAGGTCGATGGCGCAGACCGCGAGAATGATGAGCAGAAGGATGGCGCTGATCTCCTCGTAATAATTGAAGGAGATCACGTTATACAGCTCCTCCCCGATGCCGCCGGCGCCGACGAAGCCGATGACGCTGGCTGAGCGCAGGTTCACCTCGAAGCGCAGCAGCGCATAGGACAGCAGGTTGGGCGCGACCTGGGGCAGGATGGCGAAGCGGCAGGCCTGCATCCAGGTACCGCCGGCCGAACGCACGCCGGCCCAGGCGCCGAGCCCGGTATTCTCGATAGCCTCGGCGAACAGCTTGCCGCAGGCGCCGGCGGTATGCAGCGCGATGGCAATCACGCCGGCCAGGGCGCCGACGCCGAAGGCCCAGACGAGGATGAGGGCGAAGACGATCTCCGGCACCGTCCGCATCGCTTCCAGCAAGCGGCGGGAGAGCTGGTAGGCAAGCATGCCCGCCCCGAGGTTCTTCGCTGCCGGGAAGGCCAGCAGAAGCCCGGCGCTGGCCCCCATCAAGGTCGCCAGCGCCGCCATGTTGGCGGTCTCCAGCAGCAGCCAGGCCCAGCTATCGAGCCGATAGAACCAGAAGGCGAGGCTGCCCTCGGTCTCGACACCGGCGAAAAGCGTGGCCCAGCGGAGACTGGGCAGGATGCGCTGGAAATACTCGCCGATGCGGGGCAGGCCGGCGAGAAGGGTCGCCGGGCGAGCCTCGCTGACCCAGGCCGAGAGCAGCAGGCAGGCCGCCAGGATCATGAGGCCGACCAGGGTCGCGCGGTGCTTCTGGTGGCGAGCGGCCTGATAGGCAGCCTCGCCGCGAAGGAGGGTTGTGCTCAGTTGCGTCGTCGGCGTTCCGCCGCCTCCTGCCGCCGCATGTCGATCATGAATTGGTAGTCGGCGGCGGTGACCTCGCGGTACCCGGCCCCGCCGCCGCGCTCGATCTGCCTGTAGATATCCGGATGCGCCTTCGGCAGCGCCAGATGGAACAGCCGCATGTCCTCCTTGAAGGCCTCGGGCAATTCCTTCCGCACGGTCTGCGGCCCGTTGATGATCGGGTCGGACCGCCAGATCACCCGCATCTGCTTCATGTCGACCAGGCCCTTCTCGACCATGGCCCGCAGGGCACCGCGGGTGAAGCCCTCGCTCTCCTCGCCTTGGCCGGAAGCCCAGGTAACCGCCGCGTCGTATTGCTTCTGCAGCACGGCGACGACGGCCTGCTCATGCCCGCCGGCAAAGCCGGTGCGGCTGAAGAAGGTCTCCGGGTTGATACCCTGCTTGCGCAGCGAGAAACGCGGGATGAGGAAGCCCGAGGCCGAGTTAGGGTCGGACCAGGCCATGGCCTTGCCGCGCATGCCTTCGATACTGGTGATGCCGCTATCGGCCCGGACCAGCATGACCGCGACATAGCTGATGGAGCCGTCGCTTTCCTCGGTGGTCACCAGCGGCTCGACCCCGCCGTTGGTATCCAGCCAGGCGCCGGCATAGGCGGCGGGCGACATATTGGCGATGTCGAGCTGCTTGGCGCCAAAGGCCTGGATGACGCCGGAGTAGTCGCTGGCGGGGAAAAGCCGCGCCGGCAGCTTGAAGGTCGCCTCCAGCAGGTCCCGATAGGCGCCGAAGCGGCCGAGCCGATCGGATTCATTCTCGCCGCCGAGCAGCCCGATACGCAATTGGCGCATCGACTGGCCCCAGTCGCGCGGTCCGGCCGCGGGAAAGGCGATCTCCGCGTCGAGGCTGCGGCGAGGGGCGCGCTGGGCCATGGCGGGAAGCGCCGGCAAGGCGAGCAAGGCGGTGAGTGCGCGACGTGTGGTCATGCTGGCGGCTCCGTCCCGGACAGGCCCGGACTATGCCATCGCCAGCCTGGCCGGGGCAGCCGCGGCGCGCAGCCTGGCCGCGGCCTCGGCTGCGAATTCCTCCTCCGAGATGCCGTAGATGGCCCGGACCCGTTCGGCGGTCAGTGCGGCGGGTTGTCCGTCGAACACCACCTTGCCGGCCTGCATGGCGACGATCCGGTCGCAGTAATCCCGTGCCGTATCGAGGTGATGCAGGTTCACCAGCACGGTGAGGCCGTCCTGCCGGTTTACGTCACGCAGGGCATCCATCACCACCTGAGCATTGCGGGGGTCGAGGGATGCGATCGGCTCATCGGCCAGGATCAGCCGCGGCTGCTGCATCAGGGCACGGCAGATGGCGACGCGCTGCTGCTGGCCGCCGGAAAGGGTTTCCGCCCGTTGCAAGGCGGTATCGGCCAGGCCGAAGCGGTCGAGCGCGGCCAGCGCCATGGCGCGTTCCTCGGCGGTGAAGCGGGCGCCGACGAGCACCATCAGGGAGCGCCAGCCGCGCTGATAGGCCAGGCGACCGATCAGCACATTGGTCAGCACGTCCAGCCGCTGCACCAGGTTGAACTGCTGGAAGACCATGGCGCAGTCCCGCCGCCAGTCGCGCAGCGCCCGGCCCTGCAGGGCGGTCACGTCCCGCCCGCCCGAGAGGATACGGCCGGAGGTCGGCGCCTCCAGCCGGTTGATCAGCCGCAGCAGGGTCGATTTTCCGGCGCCCGAACGCCCGATGATGCCGACCATCTGGCCGTCCGGCACCTCGAGGTTGACATGGTCCACCGCCAGGGTGGACCCGAACTGCCGTGTCAGGCCCTGCAATTCCAGCATACGGTTCCCGCTTGCCCAAGCGGCACCATGGTTGGCCCAGGCGAGCCCCGCGTCCACAGCTTTTGCCCTCGGGCCAGTCATCAGGATCGCCGGCGCCGCTCGTTCGCCTCTTCCCGGCGCATCTCGACCAGGAACTGGAACTGGGCATGGGTGACCGACCGGTAGCCGGTGCCGCCGCCCTTCTCGATCTGCTCGTAGACCGTCGGGTGGGTCTTCGGCAGGGCCAGATGGAAGGCGGTCATGTCCTGCTTGAAAGCGTCGGGCAGGGCGGTGCGGACAGTCAGCGGGCCGTTGATGATCGGCTCCGAGGTCCAGATGATCCGCAGGTCGGACATTTTCAGCATGCCCTTGTCGACCATGGCGCGGAGATTGCCGCGGCTATAGCCCTCGGCTGTCTCACCCTGGCCACTGGCCCAGGTCATGGCGCCGTCGTATTGCTTCTGCAGCACGGCGACGACGCCCTGCTCATGCCCGCCGGCGAAGCCGGTGCGGTTGAAGTATTGGCCGCTTTCCAGCCCGATGCCGGCCTTGCGCAGGGCGAAGCGGGGAATCAGGTAGCCGCTGGTGCTATTGGGATCCGCCCAGGCGAGCGACTTGCCGCGCATCTGCTCCAGGCTGGTGATGCCGCTATCGGCCCGGACCACCAGGACCGAGACATAGGAGATGGAGCCGTCCTTCTCTTCCGGCACCAGCAGCGGTTCCACCCCGCCATTGGTGTCCAGCCAGACGCCGGCATAGCCGGAGGGGCCGAGCGAGCTCATCTCGATCTGCTGGGCGCTGAAGGCCTGCATGACGCCGGCATAATCGGAGGCGGGATAAAGGCGAACCGGGACCTTGAAGGTCTCCTCCAGCAGCTTCTGGTAGGCGCCGTAGCGGCCCAGGCGATCGCTTTCGTTCTCGCCGCCGAGCAGTCCGATGCGCAGCACCGGCACCTGGGCCTTCCAGGCGCGCTCACCCGCGGCGGGCATGGCAGTGGCGGCATCCAGGGTCCGGCGTTGGGCAATGGCCGCGGCCGGCAAGGCGGCGGCCCCGGCCAGCAGGCCGGCGAAATGGCGGCGGGTCAGCATGGCTCTCTCCCGAGATCGATGGGCCGGGGCTCTAGCAGCGTCCTGTGACGGGTGGATGAGAACTGTATGACATCCGGATGTCATCGGAGTCCGAGCGGCTTGCCGCACTGCCCCCGCCGGCATAGCCTGAGACCAGCCGGTCGCCAGAGCCGGTTTCGGGATTACGCGCAGCCCAAGGCCATCACCACCGCGGAAAGGCCCCCGCATGCATCCCTTCGTCATCCCTGATTCCGTCGCGGCCCGGGTCGCCGCCCGTTGCGGCACGCCGCACCCCTTCGCCAGGCTTGATGCCCGGCGGACCGCGCTCGTCGTCATCGACATGCAGAATGGCTTCATGCGCGCCGATGTGGCGCATGCGCTTTGCCCGATGGCCGAGCATGTCGTGCCGGCGATCAATCGCCTTGCTTCCGGCCTGAGGGCCGCGGGCGGGGCCGTCTACTGGATCCAGAACACCTTTGACGCCCGCTGCGAGACCGAGTGGTCCATCATGCAGGAGATGGCGACGCCGGAAGCCCGCGCCCGGCGCGCGGCCTCGATGAGCGAGGGGACGGTCGGCAATGCGCTCTGGCCGCTGCTGGATGTGCGGATCGGCGACGAGGTCGTCCGCAAGTATCGCTACAGCGCCTTTATCGAAGGCAGCTCCGACCTGCCGGCGCGATTGCGGGCGAGGGGGCTGGACACGGTGCTGATCTGCGGCACGGTGACCAATGTCTGCTGCGAAAGCAGCGCGCGCGATGCGATGATGCTGAACTTCCGCACCGTGATGGTGCCGGATGGCTGCGCCGCGGTGACCGATGCGGAACATGCCGCGTCGCTCCAGGCCTTCTACCTGCAATTCGGCGATGTCCTGACGGTCGACCAATGCATCGCCGGCTTCGCCACTGAGGAGCGCGTCGCAGCATGAGCAAGAAGAAGATCGCCTTCATCGGCACCGGCGGGACCATCGCCTCGATCGGCGTGGGGCCGCTGGATACGGTGAACTATGGCGCCAATGGCAAGATGATGCAGGCGGATGCCATCCTCGAGAAATTTCCCGAGGTGCAGCTGGTGGCCGATGTGGTCGCGGTGCCCTATCGCAACGTGCCCTCGCCGCAGATCGCCTGGACGGAATGGCAGCAGTTGGTGCTTCTCTGCGACAAGGTCGTGGCCGAGGACCCCGCTGTCGCCGGGATCGTCATCGGCCATGGCACCGCTTCGCTCGAGGAGACGGCCTTCTTCCTCTCGCTGACCGCCAAGGTGCCGGTACCCATCGTGGTCGTCGGCTCGCAGCGGCCGGCCTCGGCACTCTCGACCGATGCCGGACTGAACCTGGTGAATGCGGTGCGGGTCGCGGCCAGCGAGGAGGCGCGCGGCCTCGGTGCGCTGGTGCTGCTGAACGACGAGATCCAGGCCGCGCGGGAGGTGACCAAGACCTCGACCGGCCGCATGCAGACCTTCCGCTCCGCGGATTTCGGCGTGCTCGGCCATGCCGATGGCGACAGGCTGGCCTGGTACCGCAGACCCCTGCGCAAGCTGGCCCCGGAAACGGAGTTCGACATCCGCAAGCTTGCCGAGCTGCCCCGCGTTGATGTTGCCTATAGCTATGCCGGCGCCGATGGCACGGCGGTGCGTGCCTTCACCGCCGCCGGCGCCCGCGGCATCGTTGTCGCCGGCTTCGCTCCCGGCTTCGTCACGCCGGGGGATGCGGCGGCCCTGGCGGAAGCGCGGGCGGCTGGCGTCGTCGTGGTGCAATCGACGCGCGCCGGCAGCGGCCGGGTCTTCCCGACCACCAAGTTGGGTGAGGTCGGCTTCATCCCGGCGGATAACCTGACGCCGCAGAAGGCCCGTATCCTGCTGGCCCTGGCTCTGACCGTCTCCAGCGACCCGGCCGAGATCACCCGGATCTTCGCTACTTACTGACGCGCCTCAGCTCAGCCGGAACGCCGCGGTGCTGCCGTGGCGGCCCGGTGTGACCTCCAGCCGGGCCTGCACCCGCTCCCGCAACTCGCCGACATGGCTGATCACCCCGATCAGCCGGTCCCCGGCCTGCAGGCCTTCCAGCACGCCGATGGCGGTATCCAGCGTTTCGGCATCCAGGGTGCCGAAGCCTTCATCGATGAACAGGGTATCGAGCTGCCGGGCCCCGGCATGGGCCGCGACGGTTTCCGCAAGGCCCAGCGCCAGGGCAAGCGAGGCGCAGAAGCCTTCCCCGCCCGACAGCGTCGCGGCCGGCCGTGGCTGGGCATTCCAGCGGTCAAGGACTTCGATATCGAGCCCGGCGGCGCGACCGCGGTTTTCCCGCTCCTCGCGGCGACGGATGGCATAGCGGCCGCCCAGCATATGCTCCAGCCGGCGATTGGCGGCCGCCAGCGCTTCATCCAGCAGGCCCGAAAGGACATAGCCCTCGAAATTGAGCCCCGAGGCCGTACCGCGGCCCTCCGCCAGGTCGGCCAGGTCCTGTCGCAGCGCGAAGGCGGTGCGCGCCGCCTCCAGTGCCTTCTCCGCCATCGTAATTTCGGCCAGCAGCCTATCCCGTTCGGTCAGCGCCGCCCGAGCGGTGATAACCGCCGAGGCCGCAGCATTCCTG
Organism: Belnapia sp. AC561; assembly: GCF_979252845.1. NCBI lineage: Bacteria > Pseudomonadati > Pseudomonadota > Alphaproteobacteria > Acetobacterales > Roseomonadaceae > Belnapia > Belnapia sp. AC561. The sequence continues at coordinate 18,514 of NZ_CEEDBP010000007.1, read as the reverse complement.
GCCAGCGTCGCCTGCCGGAGTGCCTCCGCAAGGCGGGGAAGATCGGGCAATACGAGGTCTTGCGCCGCGGTTGCGGCCTGCCGGGCGATGCCGCGCGCCGCTTCGAGATCCCGGTCGAAGCGCGTGATGGCTTCGGCCAGGCGGTCCTGTGCCTCGGCCGGGAGCAGCGCGGCGCGCAAGGCTGCAACATCGGTGAAGCCTGCCGCATCGCAGGCCGCCTGCAAGGCATGGGAGGCAGCCTCGTAGCGCCCTGCCGCCGCCGTAGCGCTGAGGTCTGCGGCGGCGGCAGCCTCCGCCGCATTTCGCGCGGCCTCGCCCGCTTCGGCCTGGGTTGCCCGGGCCTTGCGCAGTGCCTGCTCGATCATGCTCGCCTTGGCGATCGCCGCCGTGGCTGCTGCCTGCAAGGCCGCTGCGGAAGCGCTTTCCGCCGGCAGATGGCGGCGGCGGTCGTCGCGCCGCGCGACCGCGGCGGCGAGGGCCTGTGCCGTGGTGCCAGCGGCGAGAGCCGTCTCGGCAACCTTCCGCTCAGCCACATCCTGACCGTCCTGTGCCGCTTTCAATGCCGCTTGCAGCCTGGGCAAGGCGGCAACGGCGGCGGTGGCCTTGGTCAATGCCGCGCGCGCATCGGTTTCGGCCGCGGCCAAGGCGGCGTGATCGGGCATCGCCTCCGGGCAAACCTCCCTGGCCGCGGCATGCCGCTGTTCCGCGAGGCGAAGCGCCGTTTCCGCCTGGGCTGCCGCGTGGCGCGCCGTCTCCTGCAGGGCTTCGGTCTGGCGAGCTGCGGCTTCCAGGGCATCGAATGCCGGCAGGGGGCTGCCTTGTGGCTGGGCGGGCAAGGGATGGTGCAGGCTGCCGCAGACTGTGCAGGGCTCCCCCGGCACCAGCGCCGAGGCCAGATGCGCTGCCTGTTCATGGCGGAGCACCCGGTGTGCGGCGGCCACTCCGTCCCGGGCCGTGGTGGCCGCCTCCCGCGCCGACTGTTCCTGCCGCAGTGCCTGATCCGCGGCCGCCTTCGTATGGGAGACCGCATCGACTGCGGCGGTCAGCGCCGCCGCCGCGGCCAGGTGTCGCGCGGCTGCATCCTGGGCCAGGCGATGACGTTCCTGCTGGGCGGCAAGTGCCTGGCATTCGCCCAGTGCGGCCTCGGCCTGTGCCCTGATCTCCATCGCCGCGTTCCGTGCCGCGATGGCCTGGGCGTGTCGGGTGGCTGCATCGCCGGCGCGGTGCTGGGCCTCCTCCGCCTCGGCCGTGGCCTGTTCGGCCTCGGCGACGGCTGCAATCTTTTCCGTCAGTCGCGCAGCCTCCGTGCGGGCTGCCTGGGCTGCCAGTTCCTGTGCCGGGGCATCGGCCAGGGCGGCATCCGCCGCCGCCAGACGGGTGGCTGCGGCCAAGGCCCGGCTTCTGGCGGAGGCCACATCCTGTTGGGCGATCTGGCTAAGGCGTCGTTCCGTCTCGGTCGTCGCCAGGACGCCGCCCAGCCGGTCGGCGCGACGGGCGCTTTCCAGGGTGGCGCGGTCCCGGGCGATGCCAGGCCCCTGTCCTTCCAGGGAACGGAGGGCATCCGCCGCCTGACGCGCTTCGGCCAGGCGCAGCGCGGCATGGCGCCCCGTCTCTTCCGCTTGCCGTGCGAGAGTCTCGGCCGCCTCGGCCCTGATCTCCAGGGCCTCGGCCATGGTCAGCGCCGAGACAAAGTCAGGGCGCCTTGCCAAAGCGGAGGCTGCATCCTCGGCATCGGCCCTAGCGAGCAACCCGCGGCGTTCGGTTTCGCAGTCGCGCGCCCGATCCTTGGCGTCCTTCGCGGCCTCCTTCAGGGCGGACTGCACCCGTTCGTAGAAGGCGGTGCGGAACAGGGTCCGCAGAATGGCCTGCCGCGACTTCGCCTCGGCCACCAGCAACTCGCGGAAACGGCCCTGCGGCAGCAGCACGACCTGCCGGAACTCGGCGACATTCAGCCCGAGAATTCCATGGAGCCGGTCCGCGACCTCCGCCCGCTTCACTTCCGGCGGGCCGAGACCTGCGGCGGTTACCGGCCATAGGGTGACCGCCTCGCTCTCCGCCGTGGTGCCACCGCCGCGTTGCTTGGGGCGCAGCCAGGCGGCGCGCCGGGTGACGCGCCAGCGTTGTCCGGCCTGGACGAAATCCAGGCTGACCTCGGTCGGCATTCCTTCGGGCGCGTGTTGGCACCGGAGATGCGCGTCGCGGCCGGCCTCGCCGCTGGCCTCCCCGAACAGGGCAAAGCAGAGGGCATCCAGCAGGCTGGTCTTGCCTGCGCCGGTGGGCCCCGCGATCAGGAAGAGCCCATGCGGTCCAAGATCCGCGAAATCGAGCGTCAGCGGCGCGGCATAGGGACCGAAGGCCTGCAACCGGAGCGTCAGCGGCCGCATCAGGCATCCCCGAGTTCGGCAGCGGCGATCGCAAGCGCCGCGACGGCGCGCGCCTCGCCCGACAACGGTGCGTTGCGCATCGCCTGATGAAAATCGGCAAAGAGGTCGATGGGCCGCGTCGCCCGAGCCGCCGCGCCTGGTACCGCGATCCGGTCCGGTGCTGCCACCTCCGCCACGTAGCGAAGACCCACGATGCGTGGAAAGATCTCGGTCAGCAGTCGCTGGGCCTCCGGTACCGGACGAGGATCGGTCAGCTCCAGCGCGACATAATCTTCCCGCCCCTCAGCGGCGGCGGTGCGCAGGTCGGCGAAGCTGCCACGGATGACCCGGAGCCGCCGGTGGGGCAGCAGCGGCAATTCCTCCATCCGCATGCTGCCATCCCCGGTGAACTCGACCAGGGTCACCGATTTGGCGTGCTCCGCCTCCTCGACGGAATAGGGGAACAAGGAGCCGCTATAGCGGATGCGCCCGCCCGCCAGGCTTTGCGGCCGGTGCAGATGGCCGAGCGCGACGTAGTCGAAGCCCAGGAAGCGGCTGGCAAGCACCTGCCCGGTGCCGCCGACCGAGAGCGAGCGTTCACTATCCGGGCTTTCCGTGCCGCCGGTCACGAAGGCATGCGCCACCAGCAGCTTGGGGCCCGGTTCGCAGCACAGGCCGAGCAAAGCAGGGCACAAGGCGGCAAATCCCTGATCGTGATCGGCCACGGCTTCATAGCCCGGCAATGTGGCCAGCAGTGCCGGAGAGGCATATCCCGTGGCCACGATGGTGGCGCCGGCGATCCGCACCGCCTCCCCTGTCGCCGACTGGGCGATATGCAGCCCGGCCCCGCGCAGCAGCCGTGCGCCGAAGGACAGGCGGCGGGCATGGTCGTGATTGCCGGGGATCAACACCACCGGCACGCCGCATTCATGGATGATGCGGTGCAGGATCTCATCCAGCAGTTCCACCGCCTCGGGCGGCGGGACGAAGCGGTCGAAGACGTCACCGGCGATCAACACTGCATCCGGCCGGGTATCCCGCACCATGGGCAGCAGGCATTGGGACAGGAGCCATTCCTGGTCCGCTTGCAGGCTATGGCCCCCAAGGCTGCGGCCAAGGTGCCAGTCGGCGGTATGAAGAAAGCGCATGCGCGGACCATGCGGGGGCGACTCGGCCAGACGCAAGCCGCGCTATGGCTGGCGCCACCAGGGTGAACCAGGGATCGGGGGAGCGATCGCCGGTGCCATGACCTTCGGCGCCGGTCCTGCGGCCGGGCCACTGTCCCTGCCGCCTCCGAAGCGCACCAGTGCGGCAATCCGGTCCTCGACCGAGGGATGCGTCGCCAGCCAGGCCTTGCCCAGGGTTTCGCTGGCGCTTTGCAGCAGCATCGCCTGGAGCTGGGCCGGCAATGCCGGCATCTCGGCTTGCATGGCAACCTTGCGCAGGGCCGAGATCATCGCATCCGGGTCCTGGGTCAGTTCGACCGCGCCGGCATCGGCCAGGAATTCCCGGTTGCGGGAGAGGGCGAAGCGCAGCGCCAGGGCCAGCACCCAGGTCAGCAGCATGATCGCCAGCGCCACGAGGACCAGCAGCAGCGCGGCGCCGCCTCCGCCCTTGCCACGATTGGAGGATGAGCGGCGGGAGGAGGTGCCGCCGCCCATGCGGACCTTGGCCAGCCCGCGGCCACCACGCACCATCAACTCGCCCGGCAGCGACACCACGCCGGCGAAGACCGCAGCGACGACGGCCAGTCGGGCATCCCCATTGCGGATATGCGTGAGCTCATGCGCCAGGACCGCCGCCAATTCGCGGTCGTTCAACGCCTCCAGCAGTCCGCGCGTCACCGTCACCGCGCCCGTGTCGCGGGACAGGCCGGATGCGAAGGCATTGCGGGCCGGAGTCTCGATGACCGCGAGTCGCGGCATGCCCAATCCGCGGCTGATGCAGAGGGTTTCCAAGCTATTCCACAGCCGCGGTTCCTCGGCCCGGGTGACGGCGCGGGCGCCGCTCAGCGCATCCAGGATGCGCTGGTTGGCGACCCAGGCGATGCCGAACCAAAGCAGGGTGAGGCCGGGCACGATCGGCAGGACCACGGGCAGGATTCCGGCTGCGTCCCGCAAGCCCTGGCTGAAGCTTCGGGCCTCACCGGCGACGACCAGAAGGCCGATGGCGTAGCCGATCATCCCGATCAGCAGGGGGAAGCCGGCCAGCAGCAGCCCGGTCTTCCAGCCATTGTTCCAGATCCAGGTCTTCAGGCCGAAGGCGCGCATGCGGATTCAGCCCGTCGGGGTGGCTCAGAATTTCACCTGGGGCGGGGCGGCGATGGCGACACGCTCCGTCTCCGTCACCTCGAAGAAGCGGCTGGGCAGGAAGCCGAGTGCGCCGGCAAACAGCACGGCCGGGATCTGCTGGATGGCGCTGTTGTACTCGGCAGTGGCGTTGTTGAAGAAGCGGCGGGCTGCAGCGATCTTGTTCTCAACATCGCCCAGCTCGCCCTGAAGCTGAAGGAAGTTCTGGTTGGCCTTGAGGTCGGGATAGGCCTCGGACAATGCCAGCAGGCGGCCCAACGCGGCACCGAGCGCGCCTTCCGCCGCGGCTGCCTGGTCCGGCCCCTTGGCGCCGAGGGCCTGGCTTCGCGCCTGGACCACGGCCTCCAGCGTGCCGCGTTCATGCGCCGCATACCCCTTCACCGTTTCCACCAGGTTGGGGATGAGGTCATGCCGCTGCTTGAGCTGGACATCGACATCCGACCAGGCCTGTCCGGTGGTCTGGCGCAGCGCCACCAGCCGGTTGTAGACGATGACCAGCCAGAACAGCAGCAGCGCGATGACGCCGAGGATGATCCAGGCCATGCGGGTCTTTCCGGATTACGGCGTGGCGAAGCGGGCGAAGTCTCGCGCAAGTATGGTGTAGATCGCCAGCTTGAACGGCACCGCAAGGGACGGCAAATCGGCCAGGGGTACCCAGCGCCAGGCATCGAATTCCGGGTGGGGGTCGAGGTCGAGCCGGATATCGGCATCGGTACCGAGAAAGCGCAGGGCGAACCATTTCTGCCTCTGGCCGCGGAATTTGCCGCCCAGGGCCTTGCCCAGCAATGCGGGCGGCAGGTCATAGGTCAACCAATCCGGATGCTCGGCCATGATCTCGGCGCGGGCGGTGCCGACCTCTTCCTCCAACTCCCGGAAGACGGCGACGCTGGGATCCTCGCCCGGGTCCATCCCGCCTTGGGGAAGCTGCCAGCCGCCCGGGGCACCCTCGGCATTCGGCAAATCGGCACGACGGGCCACCAGCACCAGGCCGGCCGGGTTGAACACCACGGCGCCGACATTGTCTCGATACGGCAGATCCATCGGCATGACCTTCAATTGGCGCGGGTGCGGAACGGGGCGGGCATCTGCTCGCCGGTTTCGGGACGGCGTATCAGGGCGCTGACCGGTGCGAGCACAAGGCCACGGCTGTCCACGCTTCCGGCCCAGGCGGCAGCGCGATCGATCAGCACGGGGGAAGCTTCGCCGGCATAGCCGAGTGCCGAGCCGCTTTCCCTGGCCAGCCGTTCCAGCGCCGCCAGCTTGATCTCGATCTCGCTGCGGGTCGCCGGCTCATCCACCACGAGGTCGATGGTGCGACCCCAGGCCCGCTGCGGGCCACGTGCCCCAGGGCGCGGGTCCACATAGAGCAAGCCCCGGCTGCGCAAGGCGTCCTGCACTGCCCCCAGCCTTTCGCCGAGGGCGGCAAAACGTTCTCCACGCATCGGTCCGAGTGCGCCGATAGCGCCGACATAGCCGGTGAAGCGGGATAGCAGCCAAGCCAGGCGGTCGTCGTTCTCCGCGCCGGGCAGCCCGGTGAGCAGGGCCCGGTCTCCGGGATTGTTGAGGGGGTAGCCGGTCGGCTCCAGCGGCAGGGCGACCAGGGTTTCCATGCCCCGGCCCCGCGCCTGATCCAGCAGCAGGGCAATATGCGGGGCATAGGGGCTGAACGCGAGGGTAACCGGGCCCGGCAGCCGGCGGATGGCTTCCTCGGTCAGCGCCGCATTCATCCCGAGGCCACCGATGATGAGGCCGACCCTGGGTCGGACATCCTGGCGATCGAACCCGCGGCCATAGGTACGGATGGGGGTCCTGCCATCCGGTGCGATGCGCGGTAGCGGCCCATGGGCACCGGCTTCCATCAAGCCGGGATCGGCTGGGGGAATGACGCGGCCGGGCTGAGCCGCGGTGCGGACCACGGCTTCCCGCACCATCGCTTCGGTCAAGGGGGGTGGCTCGGGCGCCGCCGGCGGTGATGTCGGGCCGGTTGGCGAGACCGTGGCAGCCGATACGGAAGCGGGCTGCGGCGGGTCCGGCGGTGTCATGGCTTCCGCGGCGCCTGTCGGCTCAGCGGGTGGGGCCATTGCCGCTGTCGGCGCATCCTCTCTCGGTGACGGAAGCGGACCGAGCCACGCCAGGGTCGCCACGCCACCGCTGCAGAGGATCAGCACGACTGCCCAGCAGGCAAAGAGTGCCTTCCAGCCCCGCGACAGGGCTGGGCGTGGCGCTGGCAAACCACTGGGGGCCTGCGCCCGTGCCATCACCGTTCCGTCACGGCGCTGGCTGGGCGATCAGCGCGCCGCGGCGCGGCGGCCCGGGGCCTGGGCTGCCGCCAGATTGCGCAGCAGAGTCGTAGCCTGCTGCAACTGGAAGTCGGTTTCCGGCTTCGTCGGATCGAAAGCGGGTGCACCCTCGGGCGGCAGGCGAGTGACTTTCTCGACCAGCCCGGCCGGGAGTTGCAGCGGCGGGATGGCGGCGCCGGCCGGCTGCTGCACGCCACCTTCGTTGCGCAAGGCACGACGGAGGTCGGCCTCACGCTCGCGGGGGATGGTCGCGGTGGCTTCCTGGCGCTGGGCCAGCACTTCGATGTCCGGCTCGATCCCCGTGCCCTGGATGGAGCGGCCGGAGGGCGTGTAGTAGCGCGCTGTGGTCAGCCGGATGGCGCCCTGGCCCGGAATGGGCATGACGGTCTGCACGCTGCCCTTGCCGAAGGATTTCACGCCGAGGACGATTGCCCGGCGGTGATCCTGCAACGCGCCAGCCACGATCTCGGACGCCGAGGCGCTGCCGCCATTGATCAGCACCACCACGGGCAGGCCCTGGGCGATATCGCCGGCCTTGGCATTCCAGCGCTGGGCATCCTCGACCCGCCGCGCCCGCGTCGAGACGATCTCGCCCTGTTCAAGGAAGTCGTCCGAAACCTGCACCGCCTGATCGAGCAAGCCGCCCGGATTGTTGCGCAGATCCAGTACGATGCCCTTCAGATTGGCCCCGGCCTGCTGCCGCAGGGCGGTGATCGCCCGGCGCAGGCCGACATCGGTCTGCTCGTTGAAGGAGGTGAGCCGGACATAACCGATATCCGTCCCCTCCAGCCGCGAACGAACCACCTGCGGACGGATCACCTCCCGCGTCAGGGACAGCTCGATCGGCCGGTCGGCACCTTCGCGCCGGATGGTGATCTTGATGGCGGTACCGCGCTCGCCCCGCATCTGCTCGACCGCTTCCTGCAGGGTCAGGCCCTGCACCGAGTTGCCGTTGAGATGGGTGATCAGGTCGCCGGCCTTGACGCCTGCCCGAGCGGCGGGGGTCTCGTCGATCGGGGAGATGACCTTGATATAGCCATTCTCCTGCGTCACCTCGATCCCGAGGCCGCCGAACTCGCCGCGCGTCTGCACCTGCATGTCGCGGTAGCTACGCTGGTTCAGGTAGCTGCTATGGGGGTCGAGGCCGGTAAGCATGCCATTGATGGCATTCTCGACTGCATCGCGGTCGTTGATCGGCTCGACATATTCGGCACGCACCCGTTCGAAGACGTCACCGAACAGATTCAGCAGCCGATAGGTCTCCGCCCGACCACCATCCTGAGCCCAGGCCTTCACCATGGGGGAGGTGACCATCGGTCCGAGAAAGATGCCCGCGGCGAATGCCCCGGCCACCGTCGCCACCGTCCGAACACTGCCCTTCATGCGGCCACCCGTATCCCTTGAGCCTAGGCGTTTAAGAAATACCCATCACGCGAACAGACGATTCTCGACCAGAAGGGCCCATGGGGCCATCACCCGGCATGTTAGCCTGAACTCCGGCCGGAGGGCAGGGCCAGTATGTTAAGCCGCGGTATCCTGAGCACGGCCCGCTCAGCAGCACGGTCGTCAGCCCTAACGCCGACGCCTTAACCTCCACCCAAGAAGCCCCGTGGATCCACGGCCCGGCCGTTACGTCGCAATTCCAGGTACAGCGGTGCGGTCCCGCCAAGCTGGCCAACCGGTTCCCCTGCCAGCAAGCGCTGGCCTGGGGCCGTATCCAATCGGTCGAGCCCAGCCAGTACGAAATGGTACCCCTCGCCGCAATCGACAATCAACAACTGGCCGAAGCTTCGAAATGGCGCGGCGAAAACCGCCTTTCCGCCGCAAGGGCTGACAACCCGCGCACCCGCCTGAGCCTGGAAGGTCAAGCCGCGCGACGTCCCGCCTTCCCCGGACGATCCGAATTCCCGGATGACCTGGCCCGCGACCGGCATGGCGCGGCCGCCAGTCGTCCTGGGCGCCGGGTCGGGACTGCGCGTGGAGGCTGCATCCACGTCAGCCTGGCGGCGTGATCGTGCGGCGGCCTGGGATTGGGCCTGAGCCTGAGCCTGAGCCTGGGACCGCGACTGGGCCCGCGCCTCCGCCCTCTCCTTGGCCCGGGCCTCGGCGGCTTCCCGTGCGGCCTGACGGGCCTCCTCCTGCCGAAGCCGGGCAAGGGCGCCTTCCAGGCTGGTAGCACGGGCTGCGGTCGCGGCGGCACGGCGGCTTGCTTCCACCTCCGCGTCCTTGGTGCTGGCCCTGCGGTCCTGTGCCGCCAGCAGCTCCGCCTCAAGCGCTGCCGCGGCGGCCCGGGCGTTGGCCTCTGCCTCACGCAATGCACTGGCCTGGCTGGCGGCGACGCCGGCGCGCTGCCTGGCCTCGGCCTCGGCCGCCCGCAGCGCCCCGGCTTCCGCTGCCAGTTGGCGGGAGAGACCCTGGAGCACCAGCAGACCCCGCAATGTCTCCTCCGGCGGTCCGGGCACTGCCAGGAGCGATTCCGCCGGCCAGAGGCCCAGGCGCAGCATCAGCGGCAGCATCGGCGCAAGCATGGCGGCACGGTCGCGGCCCTGCGCACGAGCGGCTTCGGCCGCGGCGTTGGCGGCGCCGCTTTGTCGCTCGGCCTCAGTAACCCTCTGGTCTGCCGCTTGAGCACGACGAGCTGCCTCGACCCGGCGTTCGGCCAGACGTCGCTCCTCGGCGGCCGCATTGCGTGCAGCCCGGGCCGCGGCCTCGGCCGCTTCGCGCTCTGCCTGGGCCGCACGCTGGGCGGCCTGGACTGCCTGTGGTGTCGGGGCTTGGGCCGGGACAGGGGCAGCGCTGATCATCGCCAGGGCCACCGCAACGGAAACCATGCCGAACCCGCCGTGGGCGGGTCGGATCGGGCGACGCAATGCTGCAGGCGGCGCGGGCGGCTTCAAGACGGGTCCGAGGTAGCACGGCGGCGGGGCGCCGCGCGAGCGGTGCGGCGCCCCGCCTTGCCTCTGATCTAGCTTGTCCGCAGCAGCGAAACCCCGGTCATCGCCGCCGGCTGCGGCTGGCCCATCAGCGCGAGCAGGGTCGGCGCCACATCAGCCAGGCGTCCATCTGCCAGCCTTGCCCCGGCCGGCCCACCGACCAGCAGGACCGGCACCGGATTGGTGGTATGCGCGGTATGCGGCCCGCCGGTCGTCGGGTCCTTCATCAACTCGCAATTGCCGTGGTCGGCAGTGACCAAAAGTGCGCCGCCCTGGGCCTTTACCGCAGCGACGATCCTGCCGAGCGCCGTATCCACCGTCTCCACCGCCTTGATCGCCGCCGGCAGGCTGCCGGTATGGCCGACCATGTCGGGATTGGCGAAGTTCAGCACCACGAGGTCATAGGTGCCGGTGCCGATGGCCGTGACCACCTTCTCGCACAGCTCCGGCGCCGACATCTCCGGCTGCAAGTCATAGGTGGCGACCTTGGGGGAGGGGACCATGATGCGGTCCTCGCCGGGGAAGGGCTGCTCGATCCCGCCGTTCAGGAAGAAGGTGACATGCGGGTATTTCTCGGTCTCCGCCGCATGCAGCTGCTTCAGCCCGGCACGGGCGACGACCTCGGCCAGCAGGTCCTGCATGGATTGCTGGGCAAACAGGGTGCCGAGGAAGCCGTTCAGGCTGGTGGAATATTCCGTCATGCCGGCCGCGGCGGCGAAACGCGGCACCCGGGGCCGCTCGAAGCCGCTGAAGCCTGGGTCCACCAGGGCATCCAGGATCTCCCGCACCCGGTCGGCGCGGAAGTTGAAGCTCAGCAGCCCGTCGCCGTCCCGCATGCCGGCATAGCCGCCGATGATGCTGGCGGGGACGAATTCATCCGTGACCTTCTTCGCATGGGCCGCGGCGACCGCTGCGGCGGCCGAGGCGGCCGGGGTGCCCTCGGCCAGGACCATCGCACGCCAGGCCTGGCTGACGCGGTCCCAGCGATGGTCGCGGTCCATGGCGAAGTAGCGGCCGGTGACGGTTGCGATGTGCACGCCGGGGAAGCCGGCGATATCCGCCTCCAGCGTCGCCAGATAGCCGGGTGCGGCTTCGGGCGGGGTATCGCGCCCATCGGTGAAGGCATGGATCGCCACCGGGATACCCGCCTTGGACAGCACGCCGGCCAGGGCCGCCGCATGGCGCTGGTGGCTATGCACGCCGCCTGGCGAAACCAGGCCCAGCAGATGGCAGGTGCCGCCCGAGGCCTTCAGTGCGGTAATCAGCGCGACCAGCGCCGGCATGGCGGCGATGGAGCCGTCGGCCACCGCCGTATCGATCCGGGGCAGGTCCTGCATCACGACCCGGCCGGCGCCCAGGTTCAGGTGGCCAACCTCCGAATTGCCCATCTGCCCGTCCGGCAGGCCCACGTCGCGGCCCGAGGTGCGCAGGAAGGCATGTGGCCCCCCCGCCCATAGCACGTCGAAATTGGGCGTCTTCGCCTGACGCACGGCATTATCCGCCACCTCCTCGCGCCAGCCCCAGCCATCGAGGATGCAGAGCATGACGGGGCGGGGTGCGGGCATGGGAAACCTCCGGTCTGGCCTGCGGGCCTTAACGCCGCCGCCATGCCGGCGCAACCGGCGGCAGGCGGGCGAGGCCGATCACGGTCATGGGGGAAGGACGGAGGGCGACATGCAACAGGCGATCGATTGGGACAGCGTGGCCGCTGAGCTCGATGCGCAGGGCGTGGCCCGGCTGGGGCCGGTCTTCACTCCGGCGGAATGCCAGGCGCTGATCGAGTTATACGAGGCGCCGGGGCTGTTCCGCAGCCGGGTCGTCATGGCGCGGCATGGCTATGGTAGGGGCGAATATCAGTATTTCGCCCAGCCGCTGCCCGATCCGGTGCAGGCCCTGCGCAGCACGCTCTATCCGCGGCTGGCGCCGGTCGCGAACCGTTGGAACGAGGCGATGGGGCTGGCGGCGCGCTATCCGGCGGACCATGCCGAATTCCTGGACCGTTGCCATGCGGCGGGTCAGGTGAAGCCGACGCCGCTGCTGCTGCGCTATGGTCCCGGCGACTACAACTGCCTGCACCAGGACCTGTATGGGGAGCATGTCTTTCCCCTGCAGGCCGTCGTGCTGCTCTCGGCACCCGGTGCGGACTTCACCGGCGGCGAATTCGTCCTGACCGAACAGCGCCCGCGCATGCAGTCCCGCGCCGAGGTGGTGCCACTGACCCAGGGTGAGGCCGCGGTCTTCGCCGTGGCGCAACGTCCGGTCCGCGGCGGCCGGGGCAGCTACCGGGTGGTGATGCGCCACGGTGTCAGCCGGCTACGCAGCGGGCAGCGGCATACGCTCGGCATCATCTTTCACGATGCGGCTTGATGCAGCCCGGCGACCGGCGCGGGTGCCGGTCCGGGTCGTCTTGCCGCCAGCAGACCCGGCAGCGCTTCCAGCCGGCCTGCCTCGACCGTGGCACGCAGCAGGGTGAATTCCACCAGGTCCATCTGTGCTCGGCTGCCGCCGATCCGGTCCCGTTCCGCCACCACCGGCGCCATGGCTTCGATCGCCCCGGCATAATCCTGACGGGCAAAGGCGGCGAAGCCCGCAGCCAGCGACGGCAGCACCGTGCCGGAGGGGTAGCGGCCGGCACGCTCCAGCGCCTCGACCTGCGCAACCCAGGCCGCCAGCGCCGCGCCATCCCCGGCGACGGCCTCCGCCAGCGCGACATGCAGGTCGGCGAAGGCCATTCCCGGCTTCGGGAACATCGCCCGGGCGAAGCGATGGATTGCCTCCCAGCCGGCGGCATCGCGTGGATTGCCCGCCATCTCCCAGCGCCAGAGGAAGGAGACCGCATCGGTCAGCTTCAGCCGGGCCGGCCCGGTATGGCTTGCCGGCCCGCAGGCCTCGATGAACAGCCGCCAGGCCGCATCGGCATCGCCGGCCTCGATTTCACCCAGCGCCAGATGCCAGGAGAGGTGTCCATGCAGCGACCCGGCACCGGGGTAGCCTGGCAGCCAGCCGCGCAGGAAGCGGCGGCCGGCATCGGTTTCGCCGCCCTCGTAGCAGACATGCGCCAGGGCATGGGCACCCCAGGCATTGTCGGGCCTCGCTGCAAGGGACCGCTCGATCCGCGGACGCGCCGCGGCACCCTGTCCGGCCTCCGACAGCGCCATGCCGTGCATGGCGCCGAACCACCAGTCGTCGCCGTAATGCGGCGCCAACCCGTCCATCAGCCCGACAAGGTAATCGTGCCGATCGGCGCGGCCGCTGCTGCCGATCAGTCCATTCGGGGTGATGGCGGTGACCAATACCGTCGCATCGCGCGGGTAATCCGCCATATGGCCCGGCAGGGCGGCCAGCGCCGCCTCCGCCTGGCCGTTCAGGAACAAGGAGAGGTAGCCGATGTGCCGGGCCTCGCGCTCGGGCAGGCCTGGGGCCAGGGCCTCGGCCGCGGCGAGGGACCGCTTCGCCCCGGCCGCGTCGCCATCCCGCAGCGCCGCATGGGCGCGGGCGGCATGGGCCAGGGCGAAGCCCGGGTCGGCGGCGATGGCGCGGTCATAGGCCTCGGCCGCGCCAGGCCAATGCGTCAGCAACAGGTCGTTGCCCGCGTCATAGGCCGCGGCCGCGGCCGCCGAACCGGTCGAGAGGCCATGGCCGTAGCGGTCCTGCTGCATGGCGTCAGCCCAGCCCGCTCGGCAGCGCCGCGATGGCCGTGGCGCCGGCATCGACCGGCACGATGGCCCCGGTCATCCAGCGGGAATTGCCGCCGCAGAGGAAGGCGACGGCTGCGCCGATGTCCCAGCCGCTGCCCTCGACCTGCAGGATGCTGCGCTTGCGCCGCGCCTCGCGCTTTTCCGGTGTCATGTTATTGGCCTGAACCATCGGGGTATAGACCATGCCGGGGCAGACGCAGTTCACCCGGATGCCATCCTTGGCGTGATGCACCGCCATCGCCCGCGTCATGTTCACCACCGCACCCTTGCTGGTCGGATACAGCAGGGATGGATGGCCGCCCTTCAGCCCGGCGACCGAGCCGATGTTGACGATGGCGCCGCCGCCGGCCTTGCGCATCTCCGGTACCGCATATTTCGCCATGAGCATCATCGAGGTCACGTTCACCAGCAGTCCTTGCGCCCATTCTGCCGGATCAACCTCCTCCGCGGTGCCCTGGGCGCCGCTGATCCCGACGTTGTTCACCAGCGCGTCGAGCCGCCCCCAACGTTCCACGCCGGCTGCGACGATGCGGCGGCAATCCTCTGGCTTGGTCACGTCAGCCGCGACGGTGATCGCCTCGCCACCCTCCGCCTCGATCATCCGCCGGGTATCCTCGGCCCATTCGGCGACGGCATCGGCCAGCACCAGTTTCGCCCCGGCACGGGCCAGCAGAATGGCGGCGGCGCGGCCATTGCCGACACCTTCCCCGGGGCGGGAGCCGGCGCCGGTGACGATGGCGACCTTGCCGGCCAGGTTCTGGGTAATGGTGTCCATGACGTTTCCCCTTTGCTTGCCGGGGATGCTGGCACCCGCAGCCGACAGGTCAAGCCGCGTTCAGGAAGCCCAGCGCCGCCTGCGCGATGGCGGGCGGCAGCTCGTGCCGGCCCGGGAATTCCAGGTACTGCACCGGGTAGCCCGCGCGCTGCAGCTTCGGCACCAGCCGGCGGCTGCAATGGTCGATGGACAGGATCTCATCCTCCGTCCCGTGGCTGATGAAGGCGCGCGGCTTGCCCTCCAGCCGCATCGGCGCGGCGAAGCCGGGCGAGAAGGCCAGGGCATGGCTGAACAGCGCACCGTTCATCATGGCGACCGAGAGCGCATAGGAGGCCCCGTCGGAGAAGCCGGCAACGGCGAGCCGCGCCGGGTCGACTGGCCAAGCCGCTAGGATGCGCGCCAGCACGGCGTCCAGCCGCAGGATATCCGGCCCGTAGCCGCCCTCCAGCACGTCCCAGGTCGCGCCGAGGCTTTCCGGCAGCACGACCAGCGCCGCATCGGCGATGGGCAGGATGCGGCGCAGCGCCTTCTCCGCCCCGCTGCCATAGCCATGCAGCATGACGACCAGCGGCAAGGGCCCGTCGATCGGCGGCGGCACGCGCAGCAGCCCATCGCGTTCACCGCCCATCCCGAGCGGATGCAGCCCCGCCGCCAAGGGCCAAGCCGTCGGCGCATAGGGGCGTGGCCGGGCGGTAATCCGGCCCGCTTCCGGACCATCGATCTCGGTCATTCGAGCCGGGCCCCGGAACGCTCGACGATGGCCCGCCAGCGCGGCACCTCGGCGGCGATGAAGTCCTGGAAGGCCTCGCCCCGCAGCCCGTCCAGCGGCTGCCGGCCATTGGCGGCGAAGGCCTCACGCAGCGCCGGGTCCGCCATCACCTGTGCGACGCCATCGGCCAGCCGCGCCAGGATGGCGGACGGCGTTCGTGCCGGCGCAAACATCCCGGCCCAGGATCCGCTATCGGCACCGCCGACGCCGGCCTCGCGCAGGGTCGGCACCTCGGGGACCATCGGCACCCGCGCCGCGGCGGTTACCGCCAGCCCCCGCAACCGGCCGGCATTGATCAGCGGCGCGGTGGTGACCGGGTTGTCGAACATGATGTCGACGGTGCCGGAGACCAGGTCGTTCAGCGCCTTGGCGGCACCCTGGTAGGGCACATGGGTGAAGCGCACGCCGGTGACGGACTGGAAGACCTCGCCCGACAGATGCGTGCTGGTGCCGACGCCGGTGGAGGCGACGGTGATCCCGCCCGGGGCGCGCCGCGCCGCGGCGATCAGCCCCGCGACATCCTGCCAGGGCCGTCCAGGGTGGGAGACCAGCAGGTTCGGCGTCGCGGCCAGCGCATGAATGGCGGCGAAATCCTTCAGCGGGTCGTAGCGCAGGCTGGGATAGAGGGCGAGGTTCGCCGCCTGGGTGCCCTGTGTGCCATAGAGCAGCGTATGGCCATCGGGTGCCGCCCGGGCAACGTATTCGGCGCCGACGCTGCCCGCGGCCCCGGCCCGGTTCTCGATGATGATCGGTTGGCCAAGCATTGGCTGCAGCCCCTGGGCGACCAGCCGGGCGGTATTGTCGGTGATGCCGCCGGGCGGGAAGGGTACGACCCAGGTGATGGGGCGTGCGGGCCAGACCTGGGCGCGAGCCAAACCTGGCATGGCCAGACCCGAAGTGGCCAGGAACATCCTGCGGGACAGTTGCGGCATGGTTTCCTCCCACCGCCGAGCCTGCCCCGCACGGCGGCCGCTGTCACCCGAGGATGAGGGGCGACACTCCGAAGAAGCGGGAATGGAAGTGCAGCATCGCCGCCCAGGCCAGCAGCCCCGCGACCGGCGGCACCCAGCCGATCTCGCTCAGCACGAGCCGGTTGCGGCCGGCGGCGATGGCGCCGAAGGGCAGGATGGAGGTGGCGGCGACGAGCTTCGCCCAATCCGCCGGGGCGCGCTTGGCCAGCTTGGCATCGATGCTCGGCATGCCGGCCAGGGCGGTGACCAGGAAGGCGCCGAAGAAGACCAGCGCGGCGCTATCGCCGTTGCCGATCGCATGCACCGCCGCCCAGAGCGTGAAGGACCACAGCATCGGGTGGCGGGTGACGCGCTGGATACCGGTCGCCTCGGCGCCAATCAGCTTCTCGCCGCCCGCCGCGGTCGGGTTGCGGCGGAAGGAGGCGACGAACAGCACGAAGGCCGGCAGCATCACCAGCGCCAAAATCCAGCGAAGCCAGGCGGGGGCGAACCATAGGGGCGTGGTCTCCGCCGCCTGCCAGGTCCGGACCAGGAAGGCGATGGCGGCGACCGAGAGCAGCGAATAGCCGATGCGGAAGCCGGCTTCCCCGGTACGGGCGACGATGGCGCCGCGCACCGCGGTGCCGGCGATGCCGACATGTGCGCCGACCCAGACCAATGCCGCGGTCATCAACAGGCCCATCACTGTTTCCCTCAAGGTCGCCAGGCCCGATGATAGGGATGTCCGCCGCGGATTGCCTGCACCCGATACCACTGTTCGGCCAGCAATCCGCGCACCAGGAAATGCGGCCAGGTCAACGGGCCGAGCGAGAGCCGGTGCTCGGCGCGGTCCAGCACGGAGGGATCGAGGCCTTCCGCGCCACCGATGAGGAAGCACAGCGGTCGCCCCGTGGCTTCCCAGCGCTCGGCCAGGCTGGCCAGCGCCTCGCTGGTCGGCGCCGTGCCGCCGAGGTCCATGGCGACGACAAAGCCGCCGTCCGGCAGGGCGGCCAGCAGCGCGGCCCCCTCGCGCCGGCGGATCTCGCCGGCGCTGCCACGGGCCTCGGGGATTTCCGTCACCGCGAAGGGTGGGCGGAGGCGGGCATTGTGCTGTTCGAACAAGGCCGCCTCCGGCCCGGACTTCAGCCGGCCGACGGCAATCAGCCGCGGCGCCCGGCTCACTCGGGTCGCGCGTCCCCGTCCATCAGGGTTGCATCATCCCCCTCGGCGGGGCCACCGGGGGGGCTTTCCGGCCCCCACATGCGCTCCAGCGCATAGAGCGCCCGCGCCTCGGCCTTGAACAGGTGGATGATCATGTCGCCGCAGTCGATCAGCACCCAGTCGTCCGAGGCCTGGATCGCATCCCGCCGCAGCTTCATGCCGACCTTCTCCAGCGCATCCTCCAGATGGTTCGCCATGGCCTGGATCTGCCGGTCGACGAAGCCGGTGGCGATCACCAGCCGGTCCGCGTAGCTGGCCCGGTCGGTGACGTCGAGGACGACGATATCCTCGGCCTTGTCATCCTCGAGGCTGGTGCGGGCGGCATTGACCAATTGCTCCAGCCGGTCCGGCGTGACCTTCGGCTTGGCACGGCTGCGCTTCGCGGGCTTGTCCGCATCCGGCCCGGCGACCGCCTGCGCCTTGGAGATGACCGGCCGCGGCGGCCCGTCATCCTGCGGCACCGGCTTCGGTGGCACGCCGACGCGGCGCCGGATGATCTTCGCCTCCGGCACCGGGGCGGCGGCGGCACGGCGATTGGGCGAGGTCTTGGCGGTGGCGCGGCCAAGGGTCTTCGGCTTCACCGCCGATGCGGCACGGACGCGGGGCGAGTCCTCGGACCGGTCGCGTGACGGCGGGCGGGTGCTGGTGCGCGAGCGGGCGACGGGCTCGGCGGTGCGCCGGGTGCGGGGCGCCTCCTCGTCCTGGGGGCGGGCCACCGGGCGTGGGCTGCGGCTGCGGGGTGCCGGGTCGTCCCGGTCACGCGCCGGTGGGCGGGTGCTGCGGCTGCGAGGTGCAGTTTCTTCCCGGACCGGGGGGCGTGGGGTGCGACTGCGCGGCGCGGCCTCGTCCCTGGCCGGCGCGCGGGTGCTGCGGCCGCGCGGTGCAGCCTCCTCCCGCTCCGAGGGGCGGGGACTGCGGCTGCGCGGTGCGGCTTCGTCCCGGAATGCGGGGCGGACACTGCGGCCGCGCGGTGCCGCCTCCTCCCGCTCCGAGGAACGTGGGCTGCGGCTGCGTGGCGCCGCGTCGTCCCGAGGTGCCGGGCGCGTGCTCCGGCTACGGGGCGCGGCCTCGCCCCGCTCGGCCGGACGCGCAGTACGGCTGCGTGGCGCCTCATCCCGGTCGCGCGGTGCCGCGCGGCTGGGGGCCGGACGGGTGCTGGCTCGGGTGTCCGGACGCTCCGCCGCGCGGGGGCGGGC